>DAIQPV010000237.1:0-5340 GCA_036787145.1 Rhodospirillales bacterium | reverse complement strand
CCGCACATCGACAAGAAGTCGCGGGAGCAGTTCGAGATCCGGACGCACAAGCGGGTGCTCGACATTGTCGATCCGACGCCGCAGACCGTGGACGCGCTGATGAAGCTCGACCTCGCCGCCGGCGTCGATGTCGAGATCAAGCTCTGAGGACCTGGCTGAAGATGATGGACGTAGATTCCACCAGTTACGAGCCCCTCGCGCGTCCTGCGCGGACTTGTTCCGCGTATCCACGTGGTGGCGCCCCGGCCTTCGTCAGGCCATTCGCGTGGATGGCCGGGACAAGCGCGGCCATGACGTTTCGGTTGGGACGCTGACAATGCGGACCGGACTGATTGCGCAGAAACTGGGGATGTCGCGACTGTTTCGCGCCGACGGCACGCACGTGCCGGTCTCGGTGCTGCTGGTCGATGGCTGCCAGGTGGTGGCGCAGCGCACCGAAGAGAAGGACGGCTACGCCGCGCTGCAGCTCGGCCTCGGCAAGGCGAAGGTCAAGAACGTGAGCCAGCCGGAGCGCGGCCACTTCGCCAAGGCGGGCGTCGAACCAAAGCGCAAGCTGGCGGAATTCAGAGTGGATGCGGATATGATGGTGGACGTGGGCGCCACGCTGTCCGCGGAGCACTTTATCGAGGGCCAGCGCGTCGACGTCACCGGCGTGTCGATCGGCAAAGGCTTCGCCGGGGCGATGAAGCGGCACAACTTCGGCGGACTGCGGGCGACACACGGTGTCTCGATCAGCCACCGCAGCCACGGCTCGACCGGTAACCGGCAGGACCCCGGCCGGACGTTTCCCGGCAAGAAGATGGCCGGGCATCTGGGCGATCATCGGGTGACGGTGCTGAACCTGGAGGTGGTCAAGACTGATGCGGCGCGCGGCCTGATCATGTTGCGGGGCGCGGTGCCCGGCAGCAAAGGCGCCTGGCTGCTGATCCGCGACGCGGTGAAGCGGCGGCTCCCGGAGAACCTGCCGACGCCGGCAGCCGTTCTCGCGGCTCCGCAGTCCGCGTCGTCCCCGTCTGCAGCATCGGCGCCGGCCGGTGGCGAGGCCGACGTCACCGACGCACCGGCGCAGGAGTGACGGCGATGCAGTGGGATGTGGTTAATCTGGCGAGCGAGACGGTGGGCACCGTCGAGTTGGCGGACGCTGTCTTCGGCGTCGCGGTGCGCCCGGACATTCTGGCGCGATGCGTCAACTGGCAGCTTGCCAAGCGTCGTGCCGGCACACACAGCACCAAGACCCGCGGCGAAGTGGCGCGGACCGGCAAGAAGCCGTACAAGCAGAAGGGCACGGGGCGCGCCCGGCAAGGCTCCACCAAGGGTCCGCACATGCGCGGCGGCGGCATCGTCTTCGGTCCCCGCCCGCGCGATCACGCGATCGACCTGCCGGTAAAGGTCCGCCGCCTGGCGCTGAAATCGGCGCTGTCGGCAAAGCGGGCCGCCGGCAGCCTGGTGGTGCTCGAGCGCGCCGAGCTCGATGAGGGGAAAACCAAGGTTCTCGCCGCGCATCTCGGCAAACTCGGCTGGCGCAAGCCGCTGATCATCGATGCCGAGAAGCCGCAGGAGAACTTCACCCGGGCCGCCCGCAATCTTGCGGAGGTGGACGTCCTGCCGTCGATCGGCGCCAACGTCTACGACATCCTCCGCCACGAGACCCTGGTTCTCACCCGCGCGGCCGTGGACCGCCTGACGGAGCGTCTGGCATGAGCAAGCCCTATCCCAAGCGGGCGGTGACGCTCGGCCTGGAGCGCGCCTACGAGGTGATCCGCCGGCCGCTGATCACCGAAAAGGCGACGCGCGTCTCCGAGCACAACCAGGTGGCCTTCATCGTGGCGCTGGATGCCAGCAAGCCGGAGATCAAGGCGGCCATCGAGATGTTGTTCAAGGTCAAGGTCGAGGCCGTGAACACGCTGCGCCAGAAGGGCAAGGTCAAGCGGTTTCGGGGCCGGCCCGGGCAGCGGCCGGACATCAAGAAGGCGTTTGTGACCCTCGCCGAGGGCCACTCCATCGACGTCACCACCGGGCTCTAGACGATCATGGCACTCAAGCAATTCAAGCCCACCACCCCCGGTCAGCGCGGTCTTGTGCTGATCCAGCGGACGGGCCTTTGGAAAGGCAAACCGGAGAAGGCGCTGACCGAGGGGTTGCGCGGCCATGGCGGCCGCAACAACGCCGGACGGATCACGGCGCGGCGGCGCGGCGGCGGCCACAAGCGGCGCTACCGGGTCGTGGACTTCAAGCGCGCCAAGATGGATGTCCCCGCGGTTGTCGAGCGGCTGGAATACGATCCCAACCGCAGCGGCTTTATTGCGCTGATCCGGTATGAGGACGGCGAGAAGTCGTACATCCTGGCGCCGCAACGTCTCGCCGTCGGTGACACGGTGATGTCGGGCCGGGGGGCCGACGTCAAGCCGGGGAACGCCCTGCCGCTGCAGAGCATTCCGGTCGGCACCATCATCCACAATGTGGAGATGAAGAAGGGCAAGGGGGGCCAGATCGCACGGGCCGCCGGGACGTACGCGCAGCTGATCGGCAAGGATCAGGGCAACGCCCAGCTCCGGCTGTTCTCGGGCGAACTGAGGATGGTGCGGGCCGAATGCATGGCGACGATCGGCGCCGTTTCCAATCCCGACCAGCAGAACGTCAAGCTCGGCAAGGCGGGACGGTCGCGCTGGCTCGGTGTCCGCCCGAGCGTGCGCGGCGTCGCGATGAACCCGATCGACCATCCGCACGGCGGCGGTGAAGGCAAGACCTCGGGCGGACGCCATCCCGTCACGCCGTGGGGTAAGCCGACCAAGGGCAAGCGGACCCGGAACAACAAGCGGACCGACGCGCAGATCATGCGGCGTCGTCACCGGCGGAAGTAGGCGAGGAGATCTGACGTGCCCCGCTCAGTTTTGAAGGGTCCGTTCGTCGACGGTTATCTGCTGAGGAAGGCGGAGACCGTGCGGGGGGCCAAGCGCAACGAAGTGATCCGGACATGGTCGCGCCGGTCTACGATCATTCCGCAGTTCGTCGGGCTGACGTTCGGCGTTTACAACGGCAAGAAGTTCATCCCGGTTCTCGTCACCGAGAACATGGTGGGCCACAAGTTCGGCGAGTTCTCTCCGACCCGGACGTTCCATGGCCACGCCGGTGATAAGAAGGCGAAGAGGTCGTAAATGGGCAAGCCGGCTTTGGAGCGGCCATTGCGCGACGATGAAGCGCTGGCGGTGGCAAGGAACCTGCGGACCAGCCCGCGGAAGCTGAACCTCGTGGCCCAGCTCATCCGTGGCAAGCGCTGCGAGCGCGCGCTGGCCGAGCTGCAGTTTTCCCGCAAGCGGATCGCGCACGACGTGCGCAAGGCGCTGCAGTCGGCCATCGCCAATGCCGAAAATAACCACCAGCTCGACGTCGATCGGCTTTACGTCGCCGAGGCGACCGTCGGCAAGGCGCTGGTGATGAAGCGGTTTACGCCGCGAGCCCGGGGTCGGTCGGCACGGATCGAGAAGCCGTTCTCGCATCTGCGTCTGGTGTTGCGCGAGGGAGCGGAGCAGAGCTGATGGGACAGAAGGTCAATCCGGTCGGGCTCCGGCTCGGTGTCAACCGCACCTGGGACAGCCGTTGGTTCGCCGACGAAAGCTACGCCGAAATGCTGCAGGAGGATCTGAAGATCCGCGAATTCCTGCACAAGAGGCTGGCGCAGGCGGGTGTTTCCCGGATCGTCATCGAGCGGCCGGCGAAGAAGGCGCGGATTACCATCCACACCGCGCGACCGGGGGTGGTCATCGGCAAGAAGGGCGCCGATATCGAGAAGATCCGCCTCGACCTGGCCAAGCTGACGCGCGGCGAGGTTCACCTCAACATCATCGAGATCCGCAAGCCGGAAATCGATGCGAAGCTGGTCGCTGACGGCATCGCCCAGCAGCTGGAGCGCCGCGTCTCTACCCGGCGGGCGATGAAGCGGGCGGTGCAGTCGGCAATGCGGCTCGGCGCCCAGGGGATCCGCATCAATTGCGGCGGCCGGCTCGGCGGCGCCGAAATCGCCCGCTCGGTGTGGTACCGCGAGGGGCGGGTGCCACTGCACACGCTGCGCGCGCACGTCGACTACGGACAGTCGGCCGCCCGCACCACCTATGGCGTGTGCGGGGTAAAGGTGTGGATTTACAAGGGCGACATTCTGGCGCACGACCCGATGGCGGTCGAGAAGCGCTCGATGGATCAGCAGACGGCGCGCTGACCGCGCAGCCGCAAGCCAATACGGAAACAAGATGCTTTCACCGAAACGAACCAAGTACCGCAAGCAGCACAAGGGCCGCATCCGTGGCGCCGCAAAAGGGGCGACGGAGCTGAACTTTGGCGCGTTCGGGCTGAAGGCGCTGGAGCCGGACCGGCTGACGGCGCGCCAGATCGAGGCGGCGCGCCGTGCGATGACGCGGCATATGCGCCGCGCCGGACGGGTGTGGATCCGGTTGTTCCCGGATGTTCCAGTCTCCACCAAGCCGGCCGAGGTGCGCATGGGCGGTGGCAAGGGTGCGCCGGAGTATTGGGTCTGCCGGGTTAATCCTGGGCGCATCATGTTCGAGATTGATGGCGTCTCGCGGGAAATCGCGCGCCAAGCGCTGACGCTGGCGGCAGCGAAACTGCCGATCCGGACGCGCTTCGTCGCCCGCCTCGGCGAGGAGGAGTGAGTTCGATGAAGGCGGCGGATCTGCGCCAGAAGACGGACGACGAATTGACCGATCTCCTGGTCAAGCTGTGCAAAGAGGGCTTCAACCTCCGGTTCCAGCAGGCCAGCGGTCAGCTGGAGAACACGGCGAGGCGCCGGCAGGTGCGCCGGGAGATTGCCCGGGTGAAGTGGTTGCAGGGCCAGCGCGCGGCGGCGTCGCCGAAGGCGCTGAAGGCTTAAGCGGAGGGATCATGCCGAGACGGGTCCTGCAGGGTGTGGTGGTGAGCGACAAGGGCGACAAGACCGTCGTCGTTCGTGTCGAGCGCCGGGTGATGCACCCGATCTACAAGAAGTTCATCAAGCGCTCGAAGCGCTACATGGCGCACGACGAGAGCAACGCGCTGAAGGCGGGGCAGACGGTGCGCATCCGCGAGTGCCGGCCGATCTCCAAGCGCAAGTGCTGGGAGGTCCTGGCGGAAGGGGCCGACGCGGGGCGCGCTGACACCCCCCTGACGCAGGATTAGGCGATGATCCAGGTCGAAACCAATCTCGACGTGGCCGACAATTCCGGTGCCAGGCGGGTGCAGTGCATCCGGGTGCTGGGTGGCTCGCGTCGCAAATACGCTTCGGTCGGCGACATCATCGTCGTTTCGATCAAGGACGCGATCCCGCGCGGGCGGGTGAAGAAGGGAGAGGTG
>DAIQPV010000236.1:0-5341 GCA_036787145.1 Rhodospirillales bacterium | reverse complement strand
CCGGCCGCACCACGGCATGCAGGATGGAGCACCAGCCCCGGCGAACTCCCATCGCTTTCCTTTGATCGGCCAAACCCGCTCCTTTCCTTTCCGCGCGGTTGCGTTACATAGTCGGAAGCCTGCCCCGTCACCACTCTCCCGAAGGTAAGGAAGATATTATGAAGGTCAGTTTCGCTCGGTTGGAACTTCCCTCTGCCGGAGTGGTGGTCGTCGGCGTCGGCGAGGATCGGACGCTGAGTGCAAGCGGGCGCGAGCTGGACCAGGCGCTCGGTGGTCTCCTGCAACGGGCCATCGAAGAGAGCCGCTTTCGCGGCAAGAAGGATCAGACTCTGGCGATCCTTGCGCCGGGCGGCTCGGGCCTGGCGCGGGTGCTGCTGCTGGGACTGGGCAAGCCGGCGGAACTTGATACCTTGCGGCTGCAGGCGGCGGGGGGACTGATCTATGCGGCACTTGCCGGCACTGGTCATGCCCAGGCGTTTGTCTGCGTCGATCCGCCGGAGGGCGGAACGTTGTCGGCCGCCTATATGGCGGTGGAGATGGCGTTCGGCGCCGACCTGCGCTCCTACCGGTTTGACAAGTATCGCACCAAGGAGAGCGAGGACGACAAGCCGGCGCTGGGGATTCTGACATTCGGCTGCGAGGCCCCGGATCGCGCCGAGGCGCGCTGGCGGGCAAGGGCAGCGGTGGTGGACGCCGTCACGTTCGTGCGGGACATCGTCTCGGAGCCGGCCAACGTCATCTATCCGGAATCCCTCGCCGATCAGGCCCGCGGTCTCGCCGCACATGGCGTGGACGTCGAGGTCCTCGGCGAAGCGCAGATGCGCGAGCTCGGCATGGGCGCGCTGCTGGGCGTGGGGCAGGGCTCCGCGCGGGAATCACAGCTGGTGGTGATGCAGTGGTGGGGGGCCGGCAAACCGGCGGCACCGGCGGAGGGTGCCGCCGAGGTCGACGACCGTGGGCCGCTCGCCTTTGTTGGCAAGGGTGTGACCTTCGATACCGGGGGCATCTCCATTAAGCCGGCCTCCGGTATGGAGGACATGAAATGGGACATGGCCGGGTCCGCCACGGTGATCGGGCTGATCAAGGCACTGGCGCTGCGGAGCGCCAAGGTCAACGCGGTCGGCGTCGTCGGTCTGGTCGAGAACATGCCGTCCGGCACGGCGCAGCGTCCGGGCGACGTGGTCAAGTCGATGTCCGGACAGACCATCGAGGTGATCAATACCGATGCGGAAGGCCGGCTCGTCCTGGCGGACGCGATGTGGTACACGAAGCAGCGCTTCCGGCCGCGGTTCATGGTCGACCTGGCGACGCTGACCGGCGCCATCATCATTGCGCTTGGCCACGAACATGCCGGTGTCTTCAGCAACGACGACACTCTGGCGGAGCGCCTGGTTGCCGCCGGCGCGGAGGTGGGCGAGCTGTTGTGGCGCCTGCCGCTGGGCGACGCCTACGACAAGCTCATCAAGTCCGACATCGCCGACATGAAGAATGTCGGTGATCGCAGCGCCGGGTCGATCAGCGCGGCGCAGTTCCTGCAGCGCTACGTCGGCAAGACGCCCTGGGCTCACCTCGACATTGCCGGCGTCGCCTGGGCGAAGAAGGACGGCCCGGTAACCCCGAAGGGCGCCACCGGCTTCGGTGTCCGCCTGCTCGACCGGCTGATCGCCGATCATTACGAGGGCCTGGGAACGGCGCTGGATCCCGGCATCTAACGGAGGGGGCGAGGGCGGCGTGACGGACGTCGCCTTCTACCATCTGCAGCGCTCGAACCTGGAGCAGGTGCTGCCGAAGCTGCTGGAAAAGACGCTCGCGGCAAACAAGCGCGCCGTGGTCATCGCCGCTTCGGCGGAGCGGGTCGAGGCGCTTGCCGCACATTTGTGGACGTACGATCCCGACTCCTGGCTGCCCCACGGGACGGCGCAGGACGGATCACCGGACGCGCAGCCGGTCTGGCTTTCCCAGCACGACGAAAACCCCAATGGGGCCGCCTTCCTGTTTCTCTGCGACGGCGCCGACAGTGCCGGCGTTGGCGGTTACGAACGCTGCTTCGATCTGTTCGACGGCAATGACGCGGCCGCCCTCGAAGCGGCGCGCAAGCGCTGGCAGGCGCGAAAGGCCGAAGGCCACGCCGTGACCTACTGGCAGCAGACCGAGCGCGGCGGCTGGGAGCGCAAGGCGTGATCGGGCGGGGCCCATCTCCTCCGTAGGGTGCCGGTGGTGAGCGAAGCGATCCGCACCAACGCGCCCCTAAGCACGGCGAAGCAGTGGCATCGCTACCAGAGCGCCGGCCAGGCCAACCGCCGCCATCGGCAGGAACGCTGCACCCTCGAACCGTGCGTAGAGCAGGCCTGCTGCATAGAGCAGGCCGCCAAGAAACAACCCGAAGACGATCGCCGCATACAGGCTCTGCGCGGTTGCCGACAGCGTGGGATCAACGTTCCGGCCGATCCAGTGCATCGCGCCGAGATGCGCCGCTCCGAAACTCAGCGCGTGCAGCGTCTGCAGCACGATCAGCGCCGCAAGCGAGTGGGTGAGCCCGGTCCCGAGCCAGCGGACCGCGGCGGCGAGGCCGGCGGCGACAATCAGCCCACCAGAGCCGAAGCGGCGGACCACCCAGGCTCCGCAAGCGAACAGGAGCACCTCGCAGAGCACGCCTTCGGCCCAGAGCGCGCCGATCACGGTTTCGGAGTAGCCCGCCGCCTGCCAATGCAGCGTGGCAAACGCATAATAGACAGCATGGCTGCCCTGGATCAGCCCGCAGCTCGCCAGCAGCAGCAGCAACGGCTTTTGCCGGATTGCCCGAAGGATCGGAAGGCGGTGGGCGTGGCCGGGGGCCGCCTTCGCGTCGGGCAGGGCGAGGCAGGTGACGGCGGTGACCGCCACGCCGCCGAGGATCATCCAGTACACCGCACCTGCCGGCACCCGGGCAAGGAGGGCGCCCGCCGCCAGCGCCATGGCGATATAGGCCAGCGAGCCCCAGAGCCGCACGCGGCCGTACTCGAAGCCGTCCCGCTTCGCCAGCATCACCGTCAGGGTCTCGCCCAGCGACATCACCGGCGGCCACAGCGAAAAGAACAGCAGGCTGACCAGCAGGATGGTCCAGAAGCCGTCGGCGAGCGCGAACAGAGCGAAGCTCAGCGCGCTGACGGCCGCCAGTCTGACCATCGGCCGCCGGCGCTCGCCGCTGCGATCGGCGACATGGGCGGCGATCGGCAGGCCGATAACCTTGGCGCCGACACCCACCGCCAGCGCTACGCCGATCTCTCTGGCATCGAGTCCCTGAGCGGCCAGCCACAACGGCCAGAATGGCTGGATCGTGCCGATGACGACGAAAAACGCCGCATAGAAGGCAGCAAGAGGCAGGGTCGGCGAGGGCCGGGCAATCACGGGCGGAGGCGCGACGTTGTGAGCAACGCCAATGGTATACGACGCACGATCATCGGCAACAATGCAGCACGTGCGTCGGCGTCGGCTTGGACCGGCTCAATCATCGCGACACCAGACGCAAGAACGCTGTTCGCCCGCTCAGCGCCAGAGGACCTCGTAGAGAGCGACGGGAGCGGCCAAACCCTTCAGCTTCTGCCAGCCAATCTCGCGCAGCCGAAATGTATCGGCCAGCAGACCGCGCACTGTCTCGGAGATGACAATCGACTCTGCTGCGGCATTTTGGCAGATGCGCGCGGCGATCTGGACGGCCGTTCCGAAAAGATCGTTGCTGTCCTCGACGGGCTCACCGGCATGGATGCCGATTCTGATCCGAAGCTGCTCGCTGCTGTTGAGGTTGAACGCCGCGAGGGCTTGTTGGATGGAACACGCGCACGCTGCCGTGGCGGCAACATCGCTGAACGAAGCCATGATCCCGTCGCCGGTGTGCTTCACCTCACGTCCATCCTGGTTCGCCAGCGCCCGCCGCACGATCCCGTCATGCGCACGGATCATCTCCAAAGCGCGAACGTCGCCGAGACGGGCGGTCATGCCGGTAGAATCAACAATGTCCGTAAACATGACAGCGCGGAACGCGCCACCGATCGCCGAGCGTGGAGCGGTAGCTTGTGGAAGAGGGTCGGCAACCCGTCCAAGGAAAGCTTCGACAGCGGACAACTGAACTTCGATGATGCTGTTAGCCAGCTCGCCGTGCGCTTCGCGATGAACCCGCGTCGCCGTCTCGGCATCAGGCGCATCGATCAGGCAGAAACCAGTTCCGCGCGCGTGGTCAAACCAGTAGGTGAGAAACTTCACCCCATATTCGTCCTGGACTTCCAGGTCTCTGCGATGGGCCTCGGCGACATCCGTTGCTGACAGCCCGCTCAGATCGTGTCGATCCAGGTAAATCGGCATTGACCATGCCTTTGAAGTCGATCCGTCGAGTCTGGCCGGCACGACTTCAGCCGGAGCGCCATGACATCGCCATCGTACCAGTCCCTGGACCCGTCGGCCAGCCAGGTTCAAGCAGGGAATCTCAGCGTGGCGCAGAGCACGGTGGAATGGCCCGGCAGCGGGAGGCGCACCGTGCAGTTGTCACGCGAACGCCGCTGCGGCGGCGCGGGCTCAATACCGGGCGTCGGAGCGGAACAGCCAGTCGGTCAGGTGTGCGGCGTCCAGGGAGGCCTGGTGATAGAGGAACTCAAGCGCGTCGCGCCGGGCCACCAGGCCGGCCAGCTTTTCCCCGTCAATGACGGGAGCGTGCCGGATACCTTTGTCCGCCATTGCCTTGAGCACGTCCTCGAGGCTGTCGTCGAGGGTGCACGAAAACACGCTCGTGGTCATCACGTCCTTGACCAGCATCGTTGCTGCGTCGTTTTCATGTTCGCCCAGGGCGTGGCTGATATCGCCAAGCGAGATGACGCCCATGACCTGATCGTCGTGGTCGGTGACGACAGCGAGGGAGAATCGGCGGCCGCCCACCGACTGGGTGAAGCGACGAGCCGCCTCGGCGAGGGTGAAATCGGGATGCACGGTCAGTACCAGCATGCCGTGCAATTTGAGAAGCTTGGAAACCTTCATGCTCTCCCTCCCCGCTCGAACCGGTTATTTGGGGTTTTGCCCGTTCACAACGCGCGCATGGTAACGAAGTTCGCCGCTTGTTTCGATGGACAACCCGCGGGTTGCACCGGTGCTGTCGCGACCACGCCGCAGCGGGCCCTCAGCCCAGTGATCGAGCAAGGGCGGTCATATAGTCCAGTCCGGCGATGGCCCGGCTTCCGTACCACGAGACAAGCTCGCCATCGATGGTCAGCGCTTTCGTCGCATGCCGCGGGTAGTCCGCGCGAAAGGCCTCGATGTGGTGGGCCTTGAACGGAAAGGGTTCGCTTGCGAACAGGACGCGGTCAACAGTTTCAAG
>DAIQPV010000235.1:0-5341 GCA_036787145.1 Rhodospirillales bacterium | reverse complement strand
TGATTGCCGGCAAGGTGTTTGTTGTCTGCGGCTACGGCTGGTGCGGACGGGGCGTTGCAATGCGGGCGCTGGGGATGGGCGCCAAGGTAATCGTGACCGAGGTCGAGCCGGTGCGCGCGATCGAAGCGACAATGGACGGCTTCCAGGTGATGCCGCTGATCGACGCTATGCCGTACGCGGACATCGTGCTTACGGTGACCGGGGACAAGCACGTCGTCGACCGCCACCATCTCGAGGCAGCCAAGGACGGATGCATCGTCGCCAACGCCGGCCACTTCGACGTGGAAGTCAACCTGAAGGCGCTGAAGCAAATGGCCGATGGCGTCAGCCGACCGCGTCCCCACGTTGATGAATATGTCCTGAATGGCGGCCGCAAGCTGCGCGTGCTGGGCGAGGGAAGGCTGGTCAATCTCGCCGCCGCCGAAGGACACCCGCCGGCAGTAATGGACATGAGCTTCGCCAACCAGGCGCTTGGTGCCGTTCACGTTCGGCAGAACCACAACACCCTGGAGAAGACGGTGTACACGATGCCGGAGGAGATCGACCGCGAGGTGGCCCGCCTTAAGCTTGCCTCGATGGGCATCGCCATCGACGTGCTGACCCCGGAGCAGGAGAAGTATCTGAACTCGTGGCAGGAAGGCACCTGATCGGCCGCCGCCTGTCGGCGGCGGTCTTCGCTATTGGGCTGGCAGCAGGGGGGTCTGCGGCTGCCGCAGACCCGGCGTTGCCTTCACTTTGCATCGACGAGGCCGGCCTGTCCGTTTCCGGGATCTCTTCCGGCGGCTACATGGCGCACCAGTTTCACGTCGCCCATTCGGCGCGCGTGATGGGAGCGGGGGTTATCGCAGCCGGCCCCTACGCGTGCGCCGGTGACGGTTATCCGCGCAATCTTCTGCGCGCATTGACGGTGTGTTCCGCTATCGGTCCGGGGCCCTTTCTCGGGCCGCCGTTGGCGGAGAAAAGTATTGGCGCGGTGCAGACGAAGGCTGACGAAGGTCTTATCGACGACCCGCGCGGCCTTACCGACGACCGCGTTTTTCTTTTTTCCGGGACGCTCGACAACCTCGTTCCTGCATCGGTGGTCGCGACCGTCGGCGACGTCTACCAGGCTTTCGGTGATGCCGCGCAGACCCTGCTGGTGCAGAACGTCGAAGCCCCGCATGCGATGCTGACGCTCGACTTCGGCAATCCCTGTCTCAGCATGGAATCGCCGTTCATTAATGCCTGCGCGTTCGACCTGGCGGGGATGACGCTCAAGCAGATCTACGGCCCTCTCGCTCCGCCGAACCCGGCTGACGATGGGCTGCATGCCTTTACCCAGGCCGAATTCGCGGACCCGCGGACGAGGCACGGTCTCGCCGAGCGCGGCTTTGTCTACGTTCCGAAAGCCTGTGCAGAAGGTGCCCGATGCCGGCTGCACATCGCCTTCCACGGGTGCCAGCAGAACGAGGCGATGATCGGCGAGGCCTTCGTCCGCCACGCCGGCTACAACGGCTGGGCGGACGCCAACGATATCGTTGTTCTTTATCCGCAGACAGCGGTGCTCACGATGCGCGTCCTTGGCATTTCGCTGCCCTGGCCAAACCCGCAAGGGTGCTGGGACTGGTGGGGCTACACCGGCCCGCACTACGCCGACCGTGAGGGACCGCAGATCAAGGCGGTCGCGGCGATGATCGAGCGACTGAGTGGAGGCAGTGACTCCTGCCGCCGGGCGGCATCGCCGTGATCCGGAGGGCGCTGCGCCAACGGCCCTTTTCCGCCGCAGCATCCGGTAGCACGAGCCAGCCGCGACGCGCAGAACGGCGCGGCGACAGCATGGTCCAGAGCAACGACGAAGACTCCGTCGAGAGACCCCGGCATCAGAACGACTTCGGCAGGTTGAGCACGTGGGTCGCCACGTGCGACAGGATCAGGTTGGTGGAGATCGGCGCCACCTGGTAGAGGCGGGTCTCGCGAAACTTGCGCTCGATGTCGTATTCCTCGGCGAAGCCGTAGCCGCCATATGTCTGCAGGCAGGTATCGCCGGCCAGCCAGGACGCCTCGGAGGCGACCAGCTTGGCCATGTTCGCCTCACTGCCGCAGGGCTGGCCGGCCTCGAACAGCTCGGTCGCCCTCCGCACCATCAGCTCGGCAGCCGCCGTCTGAACATAGGCGCGGGCGATCGGAAACTGCACGCCCTGATTCTGTCCGATCGGGCGGCCGAAGACCTGGCGCTCGCGCGCGTACTCGCTCGCCCGGTCCACGAAGAAGCGGGCATCGCCGATGCATTCGCTCGCAATCAGGATGCGCTCGGCGTTCATGCCGTCGAGGATATAGCGGAACCCCTTGCCTTCCTCACCGATCAGGTTGGCGGCTGGGACTTCCAGGTTGTCGAGAAAGAGCTCGGTCGTCGCGTGGTTGAGCATCGTCCGGATCGGCCGGATGGTAAGGCCGTTTCCGAGGGCTTCCCGGATGTCCACGAGGAGAACGCTCATGCCATCGGTGGACCTCGCCACCTGATCACGCGGCGTGGTGCGGGCAAGCAGCACCATCAGGTCGGAATGCTCGGCGCGGGAGATGAAGACCTTCTGTCCGTTGACGATGTACCGGTCGCCGTCGCGCCGGGCAAAGGTGCGGATACGGGTGGTGTCCGTCCCACTGCTGGGCTCTGTGACGCCGAAGACCTGCAAGCGGAGTTCGCCCGAAGCGATCCGCGGCAGGTAAGCGCTCTTCTGCTGCTCGCTGCCGTGCCGGAGGATGGTGCCCATGGTGTACATCTGCGCATGGCACGCGGCGCCATTGCAGCCGCAGCGGTGAACTTCCTCCAGAATGGCGTTCGCCGCCCCCAGGCCCAGTCCCGGCCCATCGTATTCTTCGGGGATAAGAACCGACAGGAAGCCCGCTTCAGTGAGCGCCGCCACGAACTCCTTTGGATAGGCGCGCTCGCGATCCAGCTCTCGCCAATAGGCCCCGGGAAAGTCGCCGCACAGCTTGCGGATGGATGCCCTGATCTCCGAAAAAGTCTCGGTGTCCACGGGCGGGCCTCCACTTTGCTTGCGGCTGGTCCTTCACCACAGGCTTCCACGCGCTTTTTTGCAAGGCGGAGGGAGCGCTTCGGCCTGCCTCAGCGCACCACACCCTGCATCCTATGCGCTCGCACGGCTCACGCCGCCTGGGGCTGGGCCTCACAGGCGCCGTCAAGCGCCCTCCAGAAGGCGCGGAAAAGGCCATCCTCGAGGCGGGCAAACGGCGGTACGCTCGCTTCCGGATCGGCATCCAGCGCCTGCAGCCGGTCGAGCATCTGCGCCAAGTGCAACTCCTCCTCGGCCAGGATGCTCTTCAGCGACACCGGGCTGCCGCGCTCGCACAGAGCGTCGTGATAGAGGCGGTAGGTCCAGATAGCCCGGAGTTCGATGGTCAGCGAAACGTAGAGGTAGGGGACCTCGGGATGCACGTCCGGCCCCAGCGCATCCTCGATCGAGGCGTCGAGGCGACCGAAGTACATCCTTGCCGACGCCGGACGGATCGCGTCCCGGTCGTCGAAGTCCAGCGGCCGCCGGGCGAGCTTCTCCGCGGCGCGCTTGAAGAAGTACGAATGCCGCGTCTCCTCGGCAAGGTGCTTGAGAATGTCCTGCCCGAGCGTGCCCCGGCTCTGGCTGACCATAATCTTGCGGCTGCCGATATGCTCCATCAGCGCCAGAGTATTGAGAAACCGCGCGTGCTCTGCCGGTCGGTCGATCCACCAGGCGAGGCGGCGGCTGACCGGCTCGACCAGGTCGACGCTAGAGGCTTCGGTCTCGGAGAGCGGCCAGGCTGTCCTCGATGACATCGTATATCCCGTCGAGTTCTTCGTTGGTGATGCAGTAAGGGGGCAACACGTACACCACGTTGCCAATCGGACGCAACAGCAGCCCCCGCGACAGGAAGTAGTTGTAGAGCCGCGGCGCCAGATCGGAAAGGTAGCCGCTCTTCGGGGCCGCGATTTCCACCGCCGCGATGCTGCCGCGGCAGCGCACGTCGCGCACCAGCGGGTGATCTTGAAGCCCTGGCAGCCGGCGGCGGTGCGCGGCGGCAATGCCCGCGATGCGCTCCAGCACCGGCTCGCGCTCCCACACTTCCAGATTGGCGCAGGCCGCGGCGCAGGCGATCGGGTTGCCGGTGTAGGATGAGGAATGGAAGAACATCCGCCCGCGATCCTCCGACCAGAAGGCGTCGTACAGCCGGCGCGTCGCCAGCGTCGCCCCCATCGGCAGAAAGCCCCCGGTGATCCCCTTCGACAGGCACATCACGTCCGGCACGATGCCGGCCTGCTCGCACGCGAAGAGCGTGCCGGTGCGGCCGAACCCCGTCATCACCTCGTCGGCGACAAGGAAAACGTCATGCCGCCGGGCGAGCGCCGCCAGTTCGGCCAGCAACGCCGGTTCGTACATCAGCATGCCGCCGGCACCGAGCACCAGCGGCTCGACGATCAGTGCCGCCACCTCGTGGGCGTGGTCAGCGAGCAGAGCGGCGAAGGCGTCGAGCGTTCCCTGCTCGCGACCTGCGGCCGGAAACGGCAGGAAATCGACCTCGAACAGCATCGGGTGATAGGGGGAGGTGAAGACGCCGCGCGCGCCTACCGACATCGCGCCGAAGGTGTCGCCGTGATAGCCGTCCTCGAAGGCGACCACCCGATGTCGCGGCCGCGCTGTATTGTGCCAATAGCCCACCGCCATCTTCAGTCCGACTTCGACGGCGGTCGAGCCGGAATCCGAGAGAAAGACAAACTCCAGCGGGTCGGCATCGGGCCGGCGAGGGACCAGCTCCAGCAGCTTGCGGGCGAGCTCCTCGGCGGGTGGATGGGTGAAGCCGGCAAAGATCACCTGATCGAGCGTGCGCGCCTGCCGGGCGACGGCAGCGGCGATCGCCGGATGCCGGTGGCCGTGGGTGATCACCCACCATGAGGAGATCGCGTCGAGAATCCGCTGGTCCTCGGCCCCTTGCAGCCAGACCCCCTCGGCAGCGACGATTTCGATCATCGGCCCCGCCGTGGCGTGCTGGGTGAAGGGGTGCCACAGCGGCGAGACGGCTCCCGACGGCGACGGCACGATCGTCATCGGCCGACAAAGTCCGCAGCGCGGAATCCCTCGGCAAAAGCCGCCCGAAGTGACTCCGCGGAGAGGTCCGGCAGCCGTGGCAGACGGCCAAGGCGGGCGACATCGGCATACTCGCAGATCGTCCGCTCGGTATCCGCCACTTCCTCTCCCACGAAGACAACGCCGAGAATGGGGATGTCGCGCCGGCTCAGCGCCTCGATCGACAGCAGCGAATGGTTGATGGTGCCAAGCCCGGTGCGAGCGACCAGCACAACCGGGGCTCCCCA
>DAIQPV010000234.1:0-5364 GCA_036787145.1 Rhodospirillales bacterium | reverse complement strand
GTGCGGTTGCGGTTGTCGGTCAGCGCCTCGACGATCAGGGCCACGCCGCCCGGGCCGTAGCCCTCGTAGCGCACCTCTTCGTACTGCTCGCCGCCCTCGGCGCCGGCACCGCGCTTGATCGCCCGCTCGATGGTGTCTTTCGACATGTTCGCGGTCCGGGCCGCGATCACCGCCGAGCGCAGCCGCGGGTTGGCCGCGGGATCGGGCAGGCCCGCGCGCGCCGCCACGGTGAGCTCGCGGATCAGCTTGGTGAAAGCCTTGGCGCGCTTCGCGTCCTGCGCGCCCTTGCGATACATGATATTTTTGAACTGGGAATGGCCGGCCATGATCTCGATCGCGCTGCTCGCGATTAACAAAGGTGGATGCTCCCTCGCTTCTACCACTTCCCGCGCCCGCGCGACAGATCGGCGGAGTCGTCGACCATCCGGCGACCGCAGGCATCTCAAGAGCCGCTTGCCGCCAGCCGGTTTGGTTCCCTGCCCAAGCTGACGGGCCCTGCCAAACCTGCTGGGCCCCTACCCAACCTGATAGGAAAGTGTAAGTGTTGCAGAGGAGGGGCCGCAGCACTTGGCGGCGATCGGCTTACGGTTCTTCTATCGGGCATCGCGAACATGGGCGAAAGCGGGATTATACCGGCAGCGCTGCGGTTTGCCGGTCTGGCGCTGGATCGCACCAGGTTGATGGGTGTGGTCAACGTCACGCCCGACAGCTTTTCCGATGGCGGCGAAACGCTGACGCCGCAAGCAGCCGTGGCACGGGGCCTCGCGCTGCTCGAGGAGGGCGCCGACATCATCGACGTCGGCGGCGAGTCCACCCGTCCCGGCGCCGTCCCGCCCCCGGTCGAGGAAGAGCGCGATCGGGTCGTGCCGGTCGTTCGCGCCTTGTCACGGGCCGGCGCCCTGGTGTCGATCGACACGCGGCGGCCTGCGGTGATGCGCGCCGCGCTCGACGCGGGAGCGCGCATCATCAATGATATCAGGGCGTTGCGCGATGAAGGGGCATTGGATCTGGTCGCCGGAGCCGGGGCGTCAGTGACCCTCATGCACATGCAGGGGGAGCCGGGCACCATGCAGCAGGATCCCCGCTACGACGATCCGGCCGCCGAGATCTTCGACTGGCTGGCCGCCCGCGCTGCCGCCTGCGTTGCCGCCGGCATTCCGGCGGACCGGATCGCCGTCGATCCGGGGATTGGATTTGGCAAGACCCTCTCCCATAACCTGGCGATCCTCTCCGGTCTGGGGCGTTACCGCCATCTTCCCCATGCGCTGGTGGTCGGCGTCTCGCGAAAAAGCTTCATCGGGGCCCTGGATCGCCCCCTGCCGCCCAAGCGGCGGCTTGCGGGCTCGCTGGCGGCGGCCATTGCCTGCGTCCAAGGGGGTGCCCACATCATCCGGGTTCACGACGTGGGCGAAACGAGGCAGGCGCTGGCCGTGTACCGAGCCCTGACCGAACCCCTCGAAAGTCCACCGCCAGACGGGCGAGCGGCCGAGCGGTGACGTCAGTCACTGCTGATGCTAGCATGGAATGCGGTAAAGTATCCTCCCGCTTGTCAGACAGAGGATGGGGGCGCATGCGCAGAAAACTGTTTGGTACGGACGGTATTCGTGGCCGGGCGAATACCGAGCCGATGACGGCGGAGATCGCCCTCAGGGTCGGCATGGCGGCGGGTTGCCAGTTTCGCCGCGGGTCGCATCAGCATCGTGTGCTGATCGGCAAGGACACCCGGCTTTCGGGCTATATGCTCGAGGCGGCGCTGACCGCCGGCTTCATCTCGGTGGGCATGGACGTCATCATCGTCGGGCCGATGCCGACGCCGGCCGTGGCCATTCTGACGCGCTCGATGCGCTGCGACCTCGGCGTCATGCTCTCCGCCTCGCATAACCCCTTCGAGGATAACGGGATCAAGCTGTTCGGTCCGGACGGTTTCAAGCTGTCCGACGAGGTCGAGGAACTGATCGAAAGCCACGTGGACAACGGCCTTACCAGGCACCTCGCGGCCCCCGCCAAGCTCGGCCGGGCGAAGCGCCTGCACGACGTTCACGGTCGCTACATCGAGTTCGTCAAGCATACGTTTCCCAAAGGGTGCACGCTCTCCGGCATGCGCATCGTCCTCGATTGCGCCAACGGCGCCGCGTATAAGGTCGCGCCGGAAATTCTCTGGGAACTGGGCGCCGAGGTCATTCCGATCGGCGTCAATCCCGACGGCACCAACATCAACCGTGAGTGCGGGTCCACGTCGCCGGACGCCATGTGCCGAGCCGTCCAGGAATACCGCGCCGACCTCGGCATCGCCTTGGATGGCGATGCCGACCGGGTCCTGATCGCGGACGAGAAAGGCGCGCTGCTCGACGGCGACCAGGTGATGGCGGTCATCGCCAACCACTGGCGCAGCAGCGGCCAGCTGAAGCGGGGCGGGATCGTCGCCACCGTGATGTCGAACATGGGCCTGGAGCGGTATTTGGCGGGCCTGGAGCTGACGCTTGAGCGCTGTAAGGTCGGCGATCGCTACGTGGTTGAACAGATGCGGCGCGAGGGCTTCAACGTGGGTGGCGAGCAGTCGGGCCACATCATCCTGAGCGACTACACCACCACCGGCGACGGCCTGATCGCGGCACTTCAGGTCCTCGCCGTGATCATCGGCCGCGGCCGGCGGCCGAGCGAGGTCTGCCGGGTGTTCGAACCGTTGCCGCAGTTGCTGCGCAACGTGCGATTTACCGGTGGGCAGCCGCTGGAGGAAGAGAAGGTCCAGACCGCCATCGCCGACTACCAGCGCAAGCTGGGCAATTCGGGTCGCCTGCTGATCCGCGCCTCGGGCACCGAGCCAGTTATCCGGGTGATGGCGGAGGGCGAGGACGAAGCACTGATCGGGACCATCGTCGACGATCTCTGTGGCGTCATTCGCGCAGCCGCCGCCTGATGGGTGGGTAGCGGGGGTGTCCCGCGGCCGCGTTCTGATCGTCGCGGGCTCCGACTCAGGCGGGGGTGCCGGCATCCAGGCCGACATCAAGACCGTCACCGCCCTGGGTGGCTACGCCGCGACGGCTATCACGGCGCTGACCGCGCAGAACACCCAAGGCGTTTTCGGCGTCGTTGATGTTCCGGCCGACTTCGTCGCCCGGCAGATGCAAGTCGTGCTGGAGGACATGGGCGCCGACTGCATCAAGCTCGGCATGCTGCATCGCCCGGAGGTTATCGACGCGGTCTTGCAGGTGCTGGACGGGTCCGCCCCCGACGTTCCTCTCGTCGTCGATCCGGTGATGGTGGCAAAGGGCGGTCACGCGCTGCTCGCGACGGCCGCTCTGGAAACCCTGCGCCGCCGTCTGGTACCGCGCGCGACCGTGCTGACCCCCAACCTCCCCGAGGCGGCCGCCCTTCTGGGCGAGAGCGACCCTGAGGCGCCCTCCGAGCAGCTCGCCGAACGCGTGCTCGCTCTCGGCCCGCGCGCGGTCCTGGTGAAGGGCGGTCACGGCTCCGGCCCCACCCTGGTCGATGTGCTGGCGGAGCGCGTCCGTCCGCCGGAGTCGTTTTCTGCCCCCCGGCTGGAAACACCGCACACCCATGGCACCGGCTGCACCCTGGCCTCGGCCATCGCCTGCGGTCTGGCGCAGGGGCTGACGGTGCGCAGCGCCGTTGTCCGCGCCCGCGCCTATGTCCGCTCGGCCATCGAAGCGGCTCCCGGCCTCGGTCGCGGCCATGGCCCGCTCGGGCACGGGCACACCGTCCGGCCCTTCCAGCCGGAAGGCCAAGCGGAGTGATAACGGCCGGCGTGCCGCGGCGCTAGACCACCGGCAGCCGCGACGGGGCGCCGCCCTGCGCCACCTCAGCGACGAGGTCGAGCGCCAGGGCCAGGCGCTGCCGGTCGGCGATGGCGCACAGGCAGAGGCGCACCCGCAGTTCCGCCTCCGGGCACGTCCTTCCGGCACCGGCAAAGGCCGTTCCCGGCGTCACCACGACGCCGCGCGCCTGCAGGGCGCTGCAGAAATCGTCGCATTGCCACGGCGGCGGCACCGCCAGCCAGCCGTGAAACGCCGAGGGATGGCTGCGGAAGTCGAAGCCGGCCAGCTTTTCCGCCGCCAGTCGCTGGCGCGCCTGGGTCTCACTGCGCTGGGCCGTTGCGGCGCGTGCGGCCGACCCGGTGGCAATAGTCCGGGTGGCGAGTTCGGCTGCCACCGATGACGTCATCAGCATGCTGGTTCGGATCGCCGCGGCAAGACGCGGCACGAGCGCGACGGGTGCTGCAAGCCAGCCGATGCGCAGGCCCGGTGCGACCGCCTTCGACAGGCTGGTGACATAAATGCACAGGTCCGGCAGCAGTGTCCGGATCGAGGGCGGTGGTGCGTCCAGCAGGAAGCCATAAACGTCATCCTCGACGACGATGAGGCCGTGGCGCGCGGCGATGGCGGCCACGGCGCGCCGTCGATCCTCGGGCATGACGACTGCCGTGGGGTTGTGCAGGGTCGGCATGGTGTACAGGAGCTTGGGGTGATCGTCGCGGCAGGCCGCTTCGAGCGCGTCCGGCAGCAGCCCGTTCTCGTCCATGGCAAGGCCCTTTGTGCGCACTCCCAGCGACGCGGCGGTAGCGTGAAATCCGGGCCAGGTCAGATCCTCGTGCAGCACCACGTCGCCCGGCCGGCACAGCGCCAGGAAGCAGACCGACAGCCCGCCCTGACAACCCGGCACCACCAGGATCTCCTCCGCATCGGCCAGGACGCCCAGGTGTCGCAGCCAGGCGACCCCGGCCTCGCGATGGGCACGGATGCCGTTGGCCGGCTGGTAACCCCCGATGGTGCCGAGCAGCGCAGCGTCCTGCATGCCGCGCAAGCCTTCGAGCAGCGCCTCTCCGACCGGTGCGGGGACGGGATAGTTGAGACTGAGATCCAGTCGTTCGTCCTCGGCATTTGCCGGTCGCTGGGACCACGGTCCGCCGGCATCCGTGGGGAGCCGCCAGGCGGTCGCAACCTCCGGCAGGCTGCGCGTCCCGGCGGGGGGCCCGGCCTCTGAATCGCGCACGAAGGTGCCGCGGCCAACGGTCGCCGCGATCAGGCCGCGCCGTTCGGCCTCGGCATAGGCCCGGCTGACCGTTCCCACCGTCACCTGCAGCCGGTGGGCAAGCTCGCGATGGGTCGGCAGCCGCTCGCCGGCGGCAAGGCACCCCGAGACGACGTCGTCGGCGAGCGCGTCGGCGATGGCGCGATAGCGGGGGCCGGGTCGGCCAGCGAGATCGGGGCTCCACATTGTCATGGTGACAATAATTATATTGACGCTAACATGGGAGTCAATCGACAATGTATAGGTTGATGGACGGGAGTTGAAGCCATGCAAGCTCAGAATTGTATGGAGACATTTGAGAGAGTGTCGGACGGG
>DAIQPV010000233.1:0-5427 GCA_036787145.1 Rhodospirillales bacterium | reverse complement strand
GCTTCTCGATCGAGGCGAGTTTCGGATGGATGTACGGCGCATCTTCCGCGGCAGTAATGCCGCGGCCTCATTGAAGCCTGTCGGGGACATGGCGACGGCCGTGGCGACAGAGAAAATATCTTCCGCGGCAGTAATGCCGCGGCCTCATTGAAGCCGCTGCTCTCTCGATTGGGATTGCTCGGCGACCGTCATCTTCCGCGGCAGTATTGCACGGCGCCGCCCGGGCAATGAGCCGGACGGGCGGTACGGCGGTTCACCGTCGAGGACCACGCCGCGGCAACGGCCGGCGTCGAATGCCGCAGGGCGGGCGTCCGCGACGAAGCGCTTATGACCTGCAAGGACATCGACGCGGTGATCGCGGCGCAGCCCGACCTCGTCGGCGTCGTGCACGCGTTGAAGCAGGCGCGGTGCGTCAAAGGGTAGGGAAAGCAGAACGGGCGACTGCGAAGGGCAAGTGCTCTCAGGGGTAGGATTCACGACTGGCACCGGAGGGACGGCGATGCTGGAGGAATATCCCGACTACCGCGTTTTCTGGTCCACGGCGCAGCTTCGTGGCAGCTGCGTGTTCGAGATCTTCCCCGGCGACTTCGCAGGCGAGGTAACCTGGGGGAACCGGGGTTCCGCATACATTCAGGACGTGGCCTTCGAGCCCTTCATCGAAATCCTCCGCGCCATTGCGCCGCACTTCGACTGGAACGGAGAGACGGGGCTCGACCGACGCGCTTCGGTGCGACTCATCGGGCGCCTGGAGGTGTTGGCAGACTCAATCAACCGGGCTCGCAAGGTCTCCGATCTGCATGCGGCCTTTGGCAACCGACGATTGCGGATCGAGGAGGGGGCTGCCCTCGTCTGCCGGGCCCGACTCCGCACAATGATTCCAGACCTGCACTATCTCGCCCAGACCGCGATCGACAGGCGAACCGGCTTGTGCTGCTGGGACTGTGACATGGAATGCGACGGGACCGGCGCTTTCCGGTTCTCGCGCGCGACGGTGCTGGGGAGCCAGATCGACTCCGCTTCCTGAACTCTCGCTGACCCGCACTCGTCCAGCCCTCGATGGTCCATCGCAACAGCTTGATTTGATTGGCGCGCCCGGCAGGACTCGAACCTGCGGCCTACTGCTTAGAAGGCAGTTGCTCTATCCGCTGAGCTACGGGCGCTTACAGCCGTGTTATCGTGCTTTCCGGTCCGGCAGGCTTGATACAGGCGTTCCGCGCGGGTCGAACGACGTAACGCATGTTCTTACGATAATTCGGTCACCCCTGACGCTCAAGTCGGGAAGCCGGAACCCGTTGCGGTATCGGCGATGGTGGATTCACCCTGCGAGCAACGGTCCTCGCTCTCGCTCTACCCGGTCGCTCCCGTTCCTCGGGCACAATGAGCCCTGCGGCGGAACCGGGCCGCGGCCGGATCCCAGCGCCAGCAGCCCATCTCGCGCGCCCGACCGGCTGCAACGGCGACGATCAGCCAGAGCAGGTCAGGCTCGAAGACCCTGCTCGCATCATACGCCGATGGTGCGGTGGAGCCCTCCGGGTGCGAGTGATAGTGGCCGATGATCTCGTAGCCCCCCAGTTCGTAGCCCCCCACCTCGTCGCACCCGTCACGCAGCCGGCGCATCACCGCGAAGCGCAGGGCGGGGTCGATTTCGAAGCGACGCGAACGCTGAGAAGGGGCGACGTTGTCGCTCTCAGCGATACCTGTGACGCAGACAGCACTCCCCGTGCTTCGGCCGATCAGCAGCCCGCAGCACTCCTCCGGGTAGGCCCGTTCGGCGGCCTTTGCGACGTGCTCCAGGCAGCCATCGCCGAAAAAAATCATGGCGCGAGAAGGAGGCTCCCGAGCAACCGCCCACCGTTATCAAACACGTAAATGCGCTCGCATAATCCCATAGGCCCGGTCCGAACGTACAGCCGATCGGCGGTTGGCCGCATTTCGATCGCCGTACACCCCGCCGGGAGCGGGACCCGGATCTCCCCGAACGCGGCCAGGGGCGCCGCAGCCGTTGCTAATGGCCCGCCAAATGGCGGTGCTGGAGTTCGGATCGCTGCCGACGAGGCACCGTCTGCGTCCCGTGGCTCCTTAAACTTGGTATAGAAACCCCAGCCGAGCAGACCCATGCTGATGACGATCAGTATGCCCAGACCCACGACCAGCAATTTGAGCCCCTGCATGCGAACGCGTCCATATCTATGAGCCTGTTGGCCACCACTTACACTCTTACGGTCGATTCCGACAAGGCGGGAACCCGGCTGGACCGGTTTCTTGCCGCGTCCCTGCCCGAATTTTCCCGTTCGCAACTGCAGGCAATGGTCTCCGCCGGAAATGTCGCCGCTGGTGACGGGCGGCCGGTGACGGATTCATCGTTGCGCGTGCGGGAAGGGACAACGTTTGCCGTAGCCGTGCCGCCGAGCCCGCCGGAAGTGCCGGAGCCGCAGGCGATCGCGCTGGAGGTGGTCTTTGAAGACGAGCACGTGTTGGTCGTGGACAAGGCCGCGGGCCTGGTGGTGCATCCGGGCGCCGGCAATCGTGATCGGACCTTGGTCAACGCGCTGCTCGCGCACACCGCCGGAAAGCTTTCCGGCATTGGCGCTCCGTTCCGCCCCGGCATCGTTCACCGGATCGACAAGGACACCAGTGGCCTTCTTGTCGTCGCCAAGACCGACGCGGCGCACCGAAGCCTTGCCGGCCAGTTTGCCGAGCACCGGGTCGAGCGCGCCTATCACGCAATCGTCTGGGGACATCCGGAGCCGCCCTCCGGCCGTATAGAGAACGCGATAGGGCGCGCCCGGGTGCGAACACGGATGGCCGTCGTGGCCCGTGGAGGCAAGCCGGCGGTCACGTTTTATGAAACCAAGGCTTCGTATGGGCGCCTGGCCAGCTTTATGCATTGCCGCCTGGAAACCGGGAGAACACACCAGATCAGAGTTCACATGTCTTCCATCGGGCATCCGCTGATTGGGGATCCGACTTACGCCGGCCGCAGGCGCGACGTAGTGTCAGCCAGGCAGCCCGCCGCCGAGCTGCTGTCCTTCCCGAGACAGGCGCTTCACGCTTATTTGATAGGGTTTCGCCACCCCGCATCTGGCGAGACGCTGCGGTTTACATCCTCTCTCCCACGTGATATCAATAGGTTAATAAGTTGTTTAGAGCGCGTTTAGTTGGAACTATTTCAAAGTGGGATAGTTGGGTATTGTGATCGTGTCACCCGACCCCCGGCGAACTGCGCTAAGGGATGTCGGTCTGGCAAAAGGGATGGAGAGCTGAAAGATGCCTGGCCTCGCAATGGACATGGGCATTTCACCGGATCGAAATCTAGCCCGGTATCTGCAGAATATTCGGAAATTTCCGATGCTCGAGCCTGCCGAGGAGTTTGCGCTGGCAAAGCGATGGGTGGAGCACGGTGACCAAAAGGCTGCGCACCGGCTGGTCACCAGCCATCTGCGGCTCGTCGCCAAGATTGCCATGGGTTACCGCGGCTACGGGTTGCCTCTCGGGGAGCTAATCTCCGAAGGGAACGTCGGAATGATGCAGGCGGTCATGCGGTTCGACCCCGACCGCGGCTTCCGACTGGCGACCTATGCCATGTGGTGGATCAGGGCCTCGATCCAGGAGTACATCCTGCACTCCTGGTCGTTGGTGAAAATGGGAACGACGGCGGCGCAAAAGAAGTTGTTCTTCAACCTGCGCAAGCTGAAGGGGCAGATGCAGGCCATCGACGAAGGCGACCTGTCGCCGGAGCACGTCACCTCGATCGCAACCCGCCTCAATGTCTCGGAAGCGGACGTGATCCAGATGAACCGTCGCATCGGCAATCCGGACACGTCACTGAACGCCCCTCTGCGCGAGGAAGGCGAGGGCGAGTGGCAGGACTGGCTGGTAGATCAGGACGAAGGACAGGAAGTCCGGATGGCTGGCAGCGAGGAGCTGAACAGCCGGCGGGAGCTTCTCGCCGGAGCGATGCGATCGCTGAGCGAGCGCGAACGGCAGATCGTTGCGGAGCGGAGGCTGAAGGAACATCCGACGACGCTCGAACACCTGAGTCAGCGTTTCGGCATTTCTCGGGAGCGGGTCCGTCAGATCGAGGTGCGGGCGTTCGAAAAGCTGCAGAAGTCGGTGAAGAACGCGGTCATCGAGCAGCGCGTCTCGCACTGACCGCGCTTCACCTCTGACCCGGTGCGAGCGACGGGGAGGCCTGCGGCCGCGGAGGTCTGAAATCCGGACCGCGGACCTCTGGTCCCCACTCCTCCTCCAGGCGGGCCTGAACCCGCCGCAAACCTTCACGCCTCTGGCGTATCTCTTGGAGTTCGAGGAAGGCAAACAGTCCCGGGAGCAGCGCGACAAGAAGCCAGCCAACGGCCGCCGCGGCATACATGACAATCAGCGCGGTGGTGTCTCCAAGCAGGTTGGCCACAGGCAGAGCGTGCGCTTCGCGGGACAGCAGCGCTGGCAGGAACGGAGCGACACCGGCCACATTGAGGCTGCCGACGGTGCAGGCGGTGTTCTGGCCCTCGCTGCCATCGAGCACAAAGAGGACGAGACCCGGCAGCAGTCCGCAAGCCACCAGCGATGTCGCGCCAGGCGCGGCCACCGCTGCTGCGGCCATCCCGAAGCCGACGAGCACGAGGACCGGCATCTGCACCCGGCTTCGGCCGGGTGCGTTCGCGGAGGCCGACCGTCGCCTCGCCGAAGAAGCCGGGCGAGCATGGGTCCCGGGCCGCAGAGGCCGCGATCGCGCCTTCGCCTTCGGCTTCATCCCGGTTTTCGGCGCGGGCATGGCCCCTCCTCACCGCAGGTTGAGCAGGATGGTCAGGCCGATCGAGACAAATGCGGCGCTCAACCCGATCATCGATGAGAAGCGCGCGCCACGGCTCCGTGCGGCGAACTGACGGGCCGGTAGCCGGTCGTCCAATCCCCGCAGTTCGGTTTCTGCCCGCAGCCAGGCCGCGACCGCCGCGCGAAGAGCGCGTTCCTCGCGGCGGTGACGCTGCGGATCGCAGATCAGCGCCTGCAAGGCGCAGAGATCACCTTGGGCAATCAAGCGCGCGGCGTTGAGCTCCAGCGCGGCGCGCGTCGGGCGATGACGCACGGCGGCCGCCACCGCCGGCAGCTTGCGGCCAATCCACCTGGCGAGGCGCGGCCGCGGAGCGCCGCCATCCAGGGCCTGAAGACGCCCCAGCACCGCCAGCGTGGCGGTTGCCGATGCCGCCGCGTCGCTGTTGGCCATCTCGGGGAGACTTTCATCCAGATCATCGCCGCATCGCGCCGCGATGAAGGCCGCGACATGTCGATCGACGAGCTTGTCGTCCGGCAGTGCGGCCGCGACCGCTTCCAGTTCGGGTAACAGATCGGCGAGCTCAAAAACACCCGACGGGCGAAGAACTGGCGACAGACAAGGCAGGCCTGCATTCTCGGCGTACAGGCAGCGCT
>DAIQPV010000232.1:0-5446 GCA_036787145.1 Rhodospirillales bacterium | reverse complement strand
GTTTATCGCTCGCCAGTCTCAACAAGACCAGGGAAGCCTGCGCCACGTTCAGGGAACTCGGCCGCGCTTTCCCCAATGCGCCAGACGCCGTCAAGGACCGGGCAGGCCAGGAGAGCAAGCGCCTGGCCTGCAGCTAAGGGTTGAACGTCACGGTCCAGGGCTGCGCATCCAACCCGGCTTCCGGCGGTCCTCCGGGCGACGGACTCACTCCTGAGGCTGCGGCCGCAGACTTCACGCGAACCCTCTCCGGCCTCCTCAGCCCTCTGACCTTACCCCTCCGATGCGCCGTCGCGGTTTCCGGCGGGGCCGACAGCATGGCCTTGTGCCGCCTGGCCACCGACTGGGTGAACGCGCGGGGCGGCGATTTGACCGCGCTGACCGTTGATCACGGCTTGCGTCAGGGATCGGCGGAGGAGGCGCATTGCGTCGCCGCCTGGATGCGCCGGTTTGGGATCAGCCATCGCATTCTCGACTGGGTCGGCACCAAACCGGCAAGCGGCGTCCAGGAAGCGGCGCGGGCTGAGCGCTACCGCCTGCTGCTCGCCTGGTGCCGCGAACACGACATCCGCTATCTGCTTCTCGGTCATCACCGCGCGGACCAGGCGGAGACCGTGCTGCACCGGCTCTTGCGGGGAAGCGGCCTCAGCGGGCTCGCGGCGATGGCCGCTGCGGTGGAGACCGCGGATGTTCGCATCCTCAGGCCATTGCTGACGTGGTCGCCGGCCGTGTTGCGCGGCTTGCTGCATCAGTGGGGGTGGCCGTGGCTGGAGGATCCCAGTAATCGGGATCCCCGGTTTGCCCGGACACAGCTTCGTAAGGCGTCGGCGTCATTGGCGGCGTTCGGGGTCACGACAGATGCCCTGCTGGCGCTTGCGGCCGATGCGACCACAGCGCGATCGACGATGCAGGCTGCGGCGGAACAGCTGATCGCCGCCGCCTGCGGCCTCCATCCGGCCGGCTTTGCCCGGATCGATCGCCGCGTTCTGGGGGCTGCGCCTGCCGAGGTCGCGGCCGCCGCCCTGGCCCGCCTGCTGGCGGCAATCGGCGGCGGAGCCTATGTCCCGACCGCGGCGCGGGTGCGAACAATGCTCCCGGGGCTAACGGACGGCATGACGCGATCCCTGACGCTCTGTCGCTGTCGCGTCCTCAGCCGGGATGACGCCCTGTGGCTTTTCCGGGAGCAACGCGGCCTGCCGGGCGAGATGCCCTTGCAGGCCGCTTGCCATCAGCTCTGGGACGGCCGCTTTAAGATCGTGTGCCGGGGCGCGTCGCCGCCCAGCGGGCGCGACCTGCGCGTCCGGCCGTTTGCCGCCGGCGACGTGCAGACGCTGCGGGCCGCCGAGTGGGTGACAGACCTGGAGACCCTGCCATCCCTTGCCTGGGGCACCTTGCCCATCCTATCTGATGAAAAGGGACCGGCAATGGTGCCGGCGTTCGATGCTTGGCGGCCCGACTTTCTTGAACTGCACGGGGAAATAGTACAAATGGCGTGGAAACCTCGCCATGGTATTGCCGAGGGTGGGTGTTTCATAAGATGATACAATTCGATTAATATTTGGTGAGATTGTTCGCTTGCGGCGCCATCTCGTGGGGAGGGACGTGAGGAGCAGCGCGACATTCGAGGCAGCCGTGCGCGCAGCACGCCACAGGTGACAACGAAAGGCAGGGAGAAAACGTGAATATCGGTCGCAATCTGGCTTTGTGGGTGATCATCGCTCTGCTGGTGTTTGCGCTGTTCAATCTGTTCCAGGGCGCCACGCCCCGCGGCAGCCAGCAGCCGCTGGCTTATTCCGACTTTCTGGCCCAGGTCGAGAGCGGCGAGGTTCGCGAGGTCACACTGAAGGGGCAGCAGGTCACCGGCGTTTTTCGCGATGGCCGGACGCTGTCGACGCTCGCTCCCGAAGATCCCAATCTGATCTCGCGGCTGCAGAAGCATGGTGTGCGCATCAGTGCCCAGGCGCCAGACGACGGCTCTCCCACCTTCTGGAGCGTGCTCATTTCCTGGTTCCCGATGCTGCTGCTGATCGGTGTCTGGATCTTCTTCATGAGACAGATGCAGGCCGGTGGGGGCAAGGCGATGGGCTTTGGAAAGTCCCGCGCCCGGCTGCTGACGGAAAAGACCGGGCGTGTAACCTTTGAAGACGTGGCCGGTATCGAGGAGGCGAAGCAGGAACTGGAGGAGGTCGTCGAGTTTCTGAAGGACCCTCAGAAGTTCCAGAGGCTGGGCGGCAAGATTCCGAAAGGGTGCCTGCTCATTGGTCCGCCGGGGACCGGCAAGACGCTGCTCGCGCGTGCGATCGCCGGCGAAGCGAACGTGCCGTTCTTCACCATCTCGGGCTCCGATTTCGTCGAAATGTTCGTTGGCGTGGGTGCCTCGCGGGTGCGCGATATGTTCGAGCAGGGGAAGAAAAACGCGCCCTGCATCATCTTCATCGACGAAATCGATGCGGTCGGCCGCCACCGCGGCGCCGGTCTGGGCGGCGGCAACGACGAGCGTGAACAGACCCTCAACCAGCTCCTGGTGGAAATGGACGGATTCGAATCCAACGAGGGGGTTATTCTGATCGCCGCGACGAACCGGCCCGATGTTCTCGATCCTGCGCTGCTGCGGCCGGGACGATTTGATCGCCAGGTCGTCGTGCCCAATCCCGACATTCTGGGGCGCGAGCAGATCCTCAAGGTCCACATGCGCAAGGTGCAGGTCGGCGCCGACGTCGATCCCCGCGTGATTGCCCGTGGAACGCCGGGCTTTTCCGGGGCGGATCTTGCCAATCTGGTGAACGAGGCGGCCCTGCTTGCCGCGCGTGCCGGCAAGCGCCTCGTGACGATGCTGGATTTCGAAGCTGCCAAGGACAAGGTGCTGATGGGCGTCGAGCGTCGCTCGATGGTGATGAGCGAGGACGAGAAGCAGCTGACGGCCTATCACGAGGCCGGGCATGCTCTGGTCGGCTTGTCGGTTCCCAAGCATGATCCGCTGCACAAGGTGACCATCATACCGCGGGGGCGCGCCCTTGGCGTGACCATGTCGCTGCCGGAGCGCGACCGTCACAGCTATTCGAAAGTGGAGCTGGAGTCGCGGCTGGCGGTGATGTTCGGTGGACGCATTGCCGAGGAACTCATCTTCGGGCCCGAGAACGTGACCACTGGGGCGGGGAACGACATTCGTCAGGCGACGGAGATGGCGCGGCGCATGGTGACCGAGTTCGGGTTCAGCGATCGGTTGGGACCGCTGCGCTACAGCGACAACCAGGAAGAGATCTTTCTCGGCCACGCGGTCACGCAGCAAAAGCATGTTTCCGACGCAACGGCCCGGCTGATCGACGAGGAAGTGCGTCGCCTGATCGACGAAGCCGAGGATACGGCGCGCCGCATCCTGCAGGAGAAGCGGGAAGACCTGGACCGGGTGGCCAGCGCGCTTCTCGATTATGAAACGCTCTCCGGCGAGGAAGTGCGCGCCCTGGTGCGCGGCGAACCGATTGTTCGGGTTGACCCGCGGGAGGAGCCGCGCGATGCCGGACGCCGGGCGTCCGTGCCGCCGAGTGGCAAGAAGGCGAAGGAGCCGCGCGGCGGCTTCGAACCGGAGCCGCAGCCGAACCGCTAGCAGCGAGCGAGAAGTCGCCGCGGTTAGACCGTCGAGGGCTTCCCGCGCGATCCGGGGGGTTCAACACATCGATCGTTTGATGCTAAAAGCCGCAAGTTTCGGGCTTCGCGATCAGGCCCCGTGCCGCCCGACTTCTCCTCTTGACGACAAATGATGACGTTTGACGACAAATTTGCCTGTTATACTGCACTAGTTCAGTAAAATCAGCGCGTTACGCAATAAAATCGGCTCGTTCCGGATCGGGCTGGCGCGTCTGCTGCTCACATCGGCCATGCCGGGGCCAGGCGTCCGCCGATGCGCAGGGGGGAGACGCGCAGAGCGAGCCCGGTGTTATCGTCCGTCTCGACGTAGACCGCGCACAGCGTGGCGTCGCCCTCGGCCGGTTCGAGCCGACCGGACGGCAGCTTGGAGACGAACCGGGCGATCGCCGCGGTTTTCTCCATGCCGATCACCGAGTCGTAGTCGCCGCACATGCCAAGGTCGGTGATGTAGGCGGTGCCGCCGCGCAGGATGTGCGCGTCCGCCGTCGGCACGTGGCTGTGGGTGCCGACGACGAGGCTGACCCGGCCGTCGAGAACATGGCCGAGCGCCATCTTTTCGCTGGTCGCTTCAGCGTGGATGTCGGCGACGATGCAGTCCACCGAGCTGCCCAGGCGGTGGTTCAGCAGCGCGCGCTCCGCGGCGGCGAACGGGTCGTCGAGCGGATCCATGAACAGGCGCCCCATCACCTGAAGCACCAGGACGCGGCGGCCGCCATTGGCCGAATAGACATTGGCGCCCAGCCCGGGAGCGCCTTCGGGATAATTGAGCGGCCGCAACAGTCGCTCGTCCCTGCCGATGTAGTCGAGGATCTCGCGGCGGTCCCAGGCGTGGTTGCCGGTTGTCACCACATCGACTCCGGCCTGATAGAACTCCCGGCAGATCTCGGGGGTGATGCCGAAGCCGTGCGCTGCGTTCTCACCGTTGACGATGACGAAATCGAGGTCGAGGTGCCGGCGAAGCTGCGGAACGCGATCGCAAATGGCCCGCCGGCCGGCGCGGCCGACCACGTCGCCGCAAAACAGAAGCTTCATCGCAAGGACCTTATCAGCTGCGGATCATGACGACGGCCGGCAGCGAGTCAGCCGGTCGCCGGTCAGGATCCAGTCGACGGGCTCGTCCCGCCCGTCATGCGGCACGGAGTCGATCACCTGCGAGGCAAAGCACACGGCGACCGTCGTCGGCGGGGTCCTGTCGCTCCCCCGCCGCAGGGCGGTCAGCGTCCGGTCATACCAGCCGCGCCCGTGGCCCAGGCGGTGGCCGGCGGAGTCGACCGCCAGGAGTGGCACCAGCACCACGTCGGGAAAAACAGTTGGGGCCGCCGGCGACGGCTGCCGGGTCTCGAAAATGCCGGGCTGCAGGTCCTCCCCCGGCCGCCACCGGCGGAAGACGAGCACGTCGACGCCGTCCTCGACGGCCGGCAACGCACACCGGAGGCCCGCCGCCTCCAGTCGCGCCAGCAATGGCCGGACATCAAGCTCCGTCGAAATGGGCCAGTAGCCAGCGACGCAGGAACCGGCAACCAGTCCAAGCTCATCCCTCCGTGCCACGGCCAGTCGCGCTACGGCCAGTGCGGCGTCCGGCCCCTCCTTCTGTTCGGCAACGAGCCGCATCGCGCGCAGGCGCTTGCGCAGCGCCTGCTTCTGCGCATCGAGTTGCGAAGACGGCGTTTCAACCCGCATCGAATGGCCTGATCCCAGCAATTGGTCTTGAGCCGGCATGAACGTCAATGAGCAAAAGGGCGGCGCCGCAAAGGCCGTCGGCCCGGTGATCCTCTCTGGCCTGCTCGCGCAGGTGGGCGCCGTG
>DAIQPV010000231.1:0-5489 GCA_036787145.1 Rhodospirillales bacterium | reverse complement strand
GGTCGAGGCGGGGGACGTGATCCCCTCGGACGGCGAGATCGTCGAGGGCGTCGCCTCGGTCAACGAGGCCGCCATCACCGGCGAGAGCGCGCCCGTGATTCGCGAATCGGGCGGCGACTTCTCGGCGGTGACCGGCGGCACCACCGTTGTGTCCGACTGGATCAAGGTGCGCATCACCGCCCGGCCCGGCGCGACCTTCCTCGACCGGATGATCGCCATGGTCGAAGGCGCCGACCGCGGCAAGACGCCCAATGAACTGGCGCTGGCCGTGCTGCTGGCGGGCCTGACGCTGGTCTTTCTGATCGCGGTCGTGACCCTGCTGGGTCTGGGCGCCTATTCGGGCGTCGAGCTGGACCCGATCGTGCTGGGCGCGCTGTTCGTCACGCTGATCCCGACCACCATCGGCGGCCTGCTGTCGGCCATCGGCATTGCCGGCATGGACCGGCTGGTTCGCTTCAACGTTCTCGCCATGTCGGGCCGGGCGGTCGAGGCGGCGGGCGACGTCGATACGCTGCTGCTGGACAAGACCGGCACGATCACGCTCGGCAACCGGCAGGCCACCGAGTTCCTTGCTCTACCGGGGGTTAGCGAGCGCGAGCTGGCCGATGCCGCGCAGCTGTCCTCGCTCGCCGACGAGACGCCGGAAGGGCGTTCGATCGTCGTGCTGGCGAAGGAAAAGTACGGAATCCGCGGTCGTGAGATGGCCCCGCTGCATGCGCACCTGGTGCCGTTCTCGGCGCAGACGCGGATGAGCGGAATTGACGTCGACGGCGAGCAGATTCGCAAAGGGGCTACCGACGCGGTCGTCGATCACGTCCGCGCGGTCAGAGGCAACCGCAACATGCCGACGCCCCGGGCGCTGCAGGAGATCGTCGAGCGGGTGGCCAAGGCCGGCGGCACGCCCCTGGTGGTCGCCCGGAATGGCCAACTCCTCGGCGTCGTCCATTTGAAGGACATCATCAAGGGGGGCATCCAGGAGCGCTTTGGCGAACTGCGACGGATGGGCATCCGCACGGTGATGATCACCGGCGACAATCCGCTGACGGCCGCCGCCATCGCCGCCGAATCCGGTGTCGATGACTTCCTCGCCGAAGCGACACCGGAGGCCAAGCTCAAGCTGATCCGCGACGAGCAGGCCAAGGGCAAGCTGGTGGCGATGTGCGGCGACGGGACCAACGACGCGCCGGCACTGGCCCAGGCTGACGTGGGTGTGGCGATGAACACCGGGACCATGGCGGCCCGCGAGGCGGGCAACATGGTCGATCTCGACAGCGACCCGACAAAGCTGATCGAGATCGTCGCCATCGGCAAGCAGCTGTTGATGACCCGCGGCGCGCTCACGACATTCTCAATCGCCAACGACGTCGCCAAGTATTTCGCCATCATTCCGGCGATGTTCGTCGCCTTCTACCCGCAGCTGCAGCCGCTCAACGTCATGGGCCTGGCGACGCCGCAAAGCGCCATCCTGTCGGCGATTATCTTCAATGCGCTGATCATCATTGCCCTGATCCCGCTGGCGTTGCGCGGCGTGTCGTACCGTCCGAGCGGGGCCGCGGCACTGCTGCGGCGCAACCTGCTGATCTACGGCGTCGGCGGCGTCATCATTCCGTTCGTCGGTATCAAGCTGATCGATCTCGCGGTGTCCGCCGCCGGACTCGCCTGAAGGGGTAACTCCATGCTGAAGCAGCTTCGTCCCGCCCTTGTTCTGATCGCGCTGTTCACCCTCATCAGCGGCGTCGTCTATCCGTTCGCCGTCACCGGCGTGGCACAGGCGGTGCTCCCGGATCAGGCCAACGGCAGCCTGGTGAACCGCGACAACACCGTCGTTGGCTCAACCCTGATCGGCCAGGCCTTTTCCCGTGACCGTTATTTTCACGGCCGGCCGTCTGCCGCCGGCGCCAGCGGCTATGATGCGGCGGCGTCTTCCGGCTCGAACCTCGGCCCCACCAGCAGGGCGCTGATCGAGCGAGTGCAGGCAGACGTCGCGGCGTTGCGCGCAAAGCCAGGAACCATGATCCCGGCCGACCTCGTCACCGCGTCCGGCAGCGGGCTCGATCCGCACATCACGCCCGCGTCCGCAGACCTGCAGGTGATACGGGTCGCCACTGCGCGCAAGCTCCCCGCCCAGCGGGTCCGCGAACTCGTCCAGGCGCATACCACCGGCAGGCTGCTCGGCATCATCGGCGAGCCAACGGTGAACGTTCTGGAACTCAATCTTGCCCTTGACGGCTTGAAGTCTTAAGCGCGCCACACGGACGAGCCATGGCCAACACCGATCCGGATTTCGACCGCCGTCCCTCCCCGGAGGAGCTCCTGAAGGAAGCGCAGCGGGAGATCCGGGGTCGCCTGAAGATCTTTCTTGGTGCGGCGCCGGGCGTCGGCAAGACCTTCGAAATGCTGCTGGCGGCGCAAACCCGGCGCCGCGAGGGCGTTGACGTTGTGGTCGGCGTTGTCGAGACCCACGGGCGGGCCGAGACCGGGCAGCTGCTCGCCGGGCTCGAGGTGATCCCCCGGCGCCGGGTCGATTACCGCGGCCATACGCTGGAAGAGATGGATCTGGACGCGGTTCTGGCGAGACGGCCGAAACTGGTGCTGGTGGACGAGCTGGCGCACACCAACGTGCCCGGCTCGCGCCACCCGAAACGGTATCTTGACGTCGAGGAGCTGCTTGCCGCCGGCATTGATGTGTTTACGACGCTCAACATCCAGCACGTGGAGAGCCTGAACGACGTCGTTGCCCGCATCACCCGCATTCGCGTCCGCGAAACCGTCCCCGACAGCATCCTCGACACGGCCGACGATATCGAAATCGTCGATATCGCTCCGGATGACCTGATCCAGCGCCTCAGGGAGGGTAAGGTCTACGTTCCGAAAACCGCGCAGCGGGCGCTCGACCACTACTTCGCGCCGGGAAATCTGACCGCGTTGCGCGAGCTCGCCTTGCGGCGCACCGCCCAGCGGGTCGACGAGCAACTGCTCTCGCACATGCGCCGGCACGCAATCCGCGGACCCTGGGCGGCGGGCGAGCGGGTTGTCGTCTGCCTGAGCGAGGGCGAACAATGTGCCGCGCTGATCCGTCAGGCCAGGCGTATGGCGGACCGGCTACACGCGCCCTGGACCGCTCTCTACGTGGAGACGGCCCGCACCAAGCGGCTGACAGACCCGGAGCGCGATCGCATCGCCGATTGCCAGCGGCTTGCCGAGCGTCTCGGCGGCGAGGCCCTGACTGTGCCGGGGCTGGACGTGGCCGAGGAAATCCTGCGGTTTGCCAGTGACAACAACGTCACGCAGATCCTCGTCGGCAAGTCGAACCGGTCACGCTGGTTCGAGATGATGCACGGCTCCGTGGTCCACGACCTTGTCCGCAAAGCGGGCGGCATCGGCGTCCACGTGAGCAGCGGTCAGGATCAGGATCGCCATCCCCCCGTCGCACCCAAGACAGTTCGCACCAAACAAGTCCCGGCGCGGCCCGGTGTGGTTGCGTACCTGGCGAGCTGTATCGCCGTGGCCGGTGCGCTGGCGTTCGGGCTGCTGTTGACGCCCTTTGCCGGCACCGACAACGTCGATCTGATTTTCCTGATTGCCGTGCTCCTTATCGCCGGGCGATACGGCCTGTGGCCCTCGATCGCGGCCTCCGTCATCAGCGTCATCGCTTACAATTTCTTTTTCTTGCCGCCCCTCTACACGTTCACGATCGCAAATCCGGCGCACGTCGTCGCCTTGGCCTTTTTCCTGGCGGCGGCACTGGTCGCCAGCAATCTCGCCGGCCGGGTTCGCGACCAGGCGAGCGCGGCGCGGCTTCGCGCCCACACCTCCGATGCCTTGTACGCTTTCAGCCGCAAGCTGGCCGGCGTGGCCACGCTGGACGATCTGCTGTGGGCTGCCTCGTTCCAGATCGCCTCGATGCTGAAACTCAACGTGGTCATCCTGGTACAAGAGGATGACAAGCTCATGGTCCATGTCGGCTACCCGCCGGAAGACCAGCTGGATGCGGCGGACCTGGCAGCGGCGCACTGGACCTGGGAGCACAATCGGCCCGCCGGCAGAGGGGCCGAAACACTGCCGGGGGGCAAGCGGCTGTTCATGCCGATCCGCACCAGTCGCGGTGCGGTTGGGGTCATCGGTCTCGATCGCGAGCAGCCCGGCCCGCTGTTCACACCGGACGAACGGCGGCTTCTCGACGCCCTGCTTGACCAGACGGCGGTCGCCATCGAACGCGTCAGGCTCGCCAAGGAGATTGATGAAACGCGGGTACTGACCGAGACCGAGCGGCTGCGCTCGGCGCTGCTGACATCGATTTCCCACGATCTCTCGACACCGCTCGCGTCCATTCTGGGCGCCGCCACATCGCTGCAGAGCTACGAGGCGCTCTACGATGCCGAGACCCGTCGGGACCTGATCGGAACGATCCTGGATGAGGGCGAGCGGCTGCACCGCTTCGTTCGCAATCTTCTCGATATGACGCGGCTGGAGTCCGGCGCTATCGACCTGAACCGGGAGATGACCGACATCGGCGAAGCGATCGGTGCGGCGTTGGAACGCTGCGGCCGTCTGCTGGGCGGGCATCGGGTCGAGCTCGATCTCGATCCCGACCTGCCGATGCTGCACCTCGACGCCGTCCTGCTGGAGCAGGTGCTTGTCACACTCCTCGCCAACGCCTCAAAATATACGCCTGCCGGCTCGACCATCACGGTATCGGCCACAAGTCAGGCCGGGCGAGTGGTCCTGCAGGTGCGTGACGAAGGGCCGGGAATGCCCGAAGGCGAACTGGAGCAAATCTTCACCAAGTTCCACCGTCTGGAGGCCGGCGACCGCAAGCAGCCAGGCACGGGCCTCGGTCTCGCCGTCTGCCGGGGTTTCGTCGAAGCCCTGGGTGGCACGATCATCGCCGGCAACCGGTCCGATCGGGCCGGCGCCATCATCACCCTCGCCTTTCCGCAGGAGCAGGCCGACGTCCGCCCGGCCGCCGGCGAGGCGGCGTGACCGGCGAGGGCCCGCTCATTCTGGTGATCGACGACGAGCCGCCGATCCGCAGGCTGCTGCGCACCAGCCTGTCGGCGCAGCGCTACCGTGTGGCCGAGGCGGAGACCGCGGCGGAAGGGATCCGGCGGGTGCGCGGTGACCGGCCGGACGCGGTCATCCTCGACCTTGGCCTGCCCGATCAGGACGGAATTGCCGTCATCCGCGCGCTGCGCGGGTTCTCGAAGGTGCCGATCATCGTGTTGTCCAGCCGTGGCGACGAGCGCGGCAAGATCGATGCGCTCGATCTGGGAGCCGACGATTACGTCACCAAGCCGTTCGGAATGGGCGAACTCGTCGCCCGCATCCGCGCCGCTCTGCGTCACGGCGTCCAGGATGCAGGGGCCGAGCCGGTCTTTTGCAGCGGCGATCTTTCCGTCGACCTGGTGCACCGGCTGGTGAGCGTCGGCGGTGAGGAGGTCAAGCTGTCGCCCAAGGAGTACGACATCCTGCGACTGCTGGTCGTCCAT
>DAIQPV010000230.1:4423-5499 GCA_036787145.1 Rhodospirillales bacterium | reverse complement strand
GTCGCGGCCTACTACGGCCGACAGATCGTCGATTTCACAGCCGAACGGCCGCGCTGTCCCGCCATCCTGCATTTTGGAGCCGCGGATCCCCTCATCCCCCGAGACAACGTCGACAAGGTCCGGGCCGCCTATCCGGATGTGCCCCTTTTCCTCTATGACGGCGCCGGCCACGGCTTCAACTGCGACCGCCGCGCCGACCACCGCCCGGCCGCCGCCGAAGCGGCACTCACCCGGACGCTCGCGCTGTTCGCCGAACACCTCGAGTAGGCGCCGGCAACTTGGGGCGATCGTGGACCACCGCGACGGCAGACGCACGCCAGACGCGCCCTCGGCTGGACAGGGGCGACGGCGAACTGCTATAAGCGCGGGCCTCGCTGGCAAAAAGCGGGTGCTCCGTCCGGGACAGCGATTTGCCCAGGTAGCTCAGTTGGTAGAGCAGCGGACTGAAAATCCGCGTGTCGGTGGTTCGAATCCGCCCCTGGGCACCACTCCATTGTGCCGTCTGGCTCAAGCCGGTCGAGCCTGCGTCGATCCGTCCGGAAGGAACTGTTCGGCACGCGGTGCCGATGGGGATAGGGCGCAAAGGGCTTCATCTGGCGGAGTAAGAGTGCCAGAATAGCCCGTTCGTGCGACTGAGTTTGCTAACTCCCCCCATAACCTGCGATATTGACGCTTCGGTTGTTTCGCAAGAAACCCGCGAGCGCACGGATTGCAGAGAGCGCCGCTCACGGATCGGCACGGCGACGGAAGGCCGCTCGCGTCCGCGTCCCGCGAGGCGTTCCTGGAGAAGGTCTGGATTTTTCATGCCTTACACCATCGTCCCCGTCACACCGTTTCAGCAGAATTGCTCCGTGATCTGGTGCGGGAGAACGATGCGCGGGGCGGTGGTGGATCCGGGTGGTGATGTCGATCAAATCCTGAAAGCGGCGGACGCGGCCGGTGTGGTTCTGGAGAAGGTGTTGCTGACCCACGGCCACCTGGATCACGCCGGCGGCGCGGCGGATCTTGCCGCTCGCCGCCATCTGCCGATCGAAGGGCCGCATCCGGACGAGAGCTTCTGGATCGACCAGCTGGAA
>DAIQPV010000230.1:0-4413 GCA_036787145.1 Rhodospirillales bacterium | reverse complement strand
CCGCAGCAGTGCCGGATGTTCGGGATGCCCTCGATGCCGCCGGTCACGCCGGATCGGTGGCTGTCGGCGGGGGAGCGGGTGCGGATCGGCGAGATGGACCTGGAGGTCCGGCACTGCCCGGGGCACACTCCGGGCCATATTGTTTTTTTCGACGCGGCGGCCCGCCTCGCCCTGGTCGGCGACGTGCTCTTCGCCGGCTCCATCGGCCGCACCGATTTTCCCGGTGGCGATTACGAGACCTTGATCACCTCGATCCGGGAGCAGTTGCTGCCGCTCGGCGACGACGTTGCGTTCATTCCGGGACACGGCCCGATGTCGACCTTTGGCGAGGAGCGGCAATCGAATCCGTTCGTCGCCGACCGCTCCCACGGCTGGCGGTCGCGTCTCTGAATTCGGCCACGGCTGTGTAGTCTCAAAGGCCGGTCAGCCGATCGGGGCGACCTCAGACGGATTTCCTCTCCGGACCCCAGACGTTCGTCCTGGATGAGGGAACGCCACGCCGGGGCGGCATCCGGCAGTTCATTTCCACCAACAGGCCTCTCTTTCGCAGGGCACGGGTTGCCGCGGTGCTGAAAGCGCGTGCGCAGCTTGAGCCTGCAGGTCTCCTGAGGCGGGTTAGTCCCAAGTTATCAGGCGAGGCTGCCCAAGCGATCCCAGTACCACAAATGTAGGCGTCAGCGGCTCCGCCGGTTCCTACACAAATGTGGGTAAATAGCTCAGAATAAGCCCCATTTTGGAGTATTATTTACTGACTGAGAAATTTTTATAGATCTATTATCGGCTTTTTATTTTAAACATGGCGACTTATTGCTAGAACATGACCATCGAGTTGATCGTGACAATCGGCCGAAGAGGCGGTGGTCGGGGGAGCAATCGCTTAAGCTAAATCGTGCGTGCCAGCTCCTTTCAAAATCCAGACTTAGGCGCCGACAGGGGAAAAGCCGAGATGAACAGGCTGCGAAATGAACACCTGATTATTCCATCATTCCTGGCATTGCTCTTGGCACACCCGCCGGCAGCCGGCGCTGCTGCCTTGTCGCCCATTGAAAGCCTGGGCAAGAGCGTGTTTTTTGACAAGATCTCCAAGCCGGAGGATCAGCAGTCCTGCGCCTCCTGTCACGATCTCAAAAAGGGCGGAACCCTGCCCAACGCCGCCATCAACGAAACAACCGTGGTGGCACCGGGGGCCAGACCGAAAAGGCTCGGCAATATGAAGACGCCGACCAACACTTACGCGACCTTCATCCCGCCCTTCCGCTTCTTGTCGTCACCTCCAGCCTTCGTGCCGCCGTGGGAGGGCGGCAATTTCTGGGATGGCCGCGCCGAAGGGTTCGGGGTGCAGGATCTGCGCGACGGCGGCGGTCCCTCGGACGACGATCCTCTCGGGGATTCAAATGTCTCGCTGACGGTGACGCTCGATGACCTGCCGCCTGTGAAGCGTGCGGCCTATGAAAAGTATCTCGGCCCCACCGCCGACCAGGCGCTGAATCCGTTTCCGAACAAGGTGGAGCAGAACGTGCGGATCCGGCGCGTGTGCAAGACCGTTCAGGACGCGAGCTACGGCTATCTTTACACGATCGCATTCGGCGAGCCGATCAGCTGCAGGCAAGCCGACTTCCTCACCAGCTACAAGAGAATCGCGGTGGCGCTTGCGGCCTACCAGGCGTCGGCGGAGGTCAACCCGTTCAGCTCGAAGCGCGATAAGGCGCTGGCGAGTGACGCCGACAAGCGCTTTCCTCTCGACGGCCTGAGCGCGCAGGAAAATCTTGGGCACGACCTGTTCTATGGACGCGGCCGCTGCAGCGGCTGTCACAACGGCGTGCCACAGGGCGACGTGCTCGCTGGAGATGGCACCGAACCGAGGCAGCTCTACACGGATCAATTGTATCACAACATCGGTACGCCGTTTAATCGCGAGATTCCGACGGTCGTGAACGGAGAAAAGACCGGCCTGACCGCCCACGTCACGAGCGTCGATGCCGGGCACGTCAAAACCCCGACTCTTCGCAATGTCGCCAAGGGAGCGACCAAGAAGTTTACCAAAGCCTATACCCATAACGGCTGGTTCAAGAGCCTGAAGAGTCTGGTTCACTTCTACAACACGCGCGACACCCTCGGCCCTGACTGCGAGACCCGCTGGGGTATCGTGAACGCGACCGAAAAGGAGGCCCTCGCCAACAACTGCTGGCCGAAGCCCGAGTTTCCCGATACCGCCGCGGGGTTTGTGGTTGGTAACCTGGGGCTCTCTCCGGCGGAGGAAGATGCGATCGTCGCCTATCTGGCAACACTGTCCGACAAGTAGGCGTTCGCCCCGGCTTTCATCCAACCTGGGCCACGACCGGCGACGTGGCCCAGGTTCATGCTTAGCGAACAAACATCGCGTTCCGCGCCTGACCGCGGGTACGATCCGGCTGCGGGCGCTGCTCTGATCGCCAACCTCAGCCTGGAAGCGGAGTGCAGCAGCGATCAGGGATCGCCGTCCTCCGTCACAGGAAAGGTGGGCCGGAGGTCTCCGACCTCTACCTGGCGTTTCTTGGTGTAGACGAACCGAACAAGATCGTACTCGAAGGGCGAGCCGCTCTCGAAGTAACGGAACGGCTGACTGTAGCGGGCGTTGACGATATCCAGCGCCATGATCGCCGGATACCGCGACTGGATCGAAGACGCCCCGAACGGATCAATTACGGCGAACGCCGCCGTGTCGGCAACCAGTCCGGCGGTATCGCGAACGTTCGAGGGCCCGAGAATCGGTAGAACGAGATAGGGACCGACCCCAAATCCCCAGTATCCGAGCGTCTTGCCGAAGTCCTCGTCGCGCCTGGGCAGCCCCATCGCAGAGGCGATGTCTACGAGGCCGAGCATGCCGAGCAGAGAGTTTGCTCCGAACCGCATCGCGGTCTCGAAGGCGCCTTCGAACTTCAGCTGCAGCACCTGATTGGCGAACGTGCCCAAGCTCCCGATGTTGGCAAAAAAGTCGGAGATGCGGTCGCGGAACGGCCAGGGGACCACTTCAGTATAGGTGTCCACCACAGGCAGCAATACCCAGCGGTCGGCCAGGGCGTTGAAGGCGTAAATATTGCGATTGACCCCCTCCCACGGGTCCTCGACCGCAATGAGCGAAGAGCGATGCGAAGCCTCTCCGCCGGCGCTGTTGGGGTCGGTCGCCCCATCGCCGTCCATCGTGGCACAGCCGGGTAGAATGGCGAGCGCAGCCAGCAGAATTCCGCTGCGGCAAGAAGCGCCCCAGGCGTCGGTCACTGCGCTCATGGAGCGAGAAACCGCACCGCTGCGGCGATGACATGCGGATCCTGCATGTTGCCGAGATGACCGCCGGTGGGAAAGATCGTCATGCGCCCGGCGAATGTCTTCTTCAGGAAATCGAGATCGCCCGGCGCTAAGATGACGTCGTCGGCGTTGGTCACCACACCGACAGAGTCGGTGTGCGCAAGAAAAGGCTCGATATATTCCAGGCTGGCCTCTTCCACAAAGTGCTCTCGGGTCAAGGTCGGGTCGTGCTCTCTGTAGTAGGGGTAAAGGAACTGTTCGAAATACTCGATGAAGCCCCGTCCCATGGCGGCATCAAAATAAGGTGTCAGTGACGACGAGATCCGCAGCCTGGCGTCGCTCGCCACCAAGTAGCCGAAGTGGCTCATGACATCGGCGGTGAAGCTGATGTTGGCGGACGAAAGCCGGAACGCGGCGCCAATGAGAGTGGACAGCTGGTCATCCGTCGGCCGAAGGGCCAAGTAGGCCTGATAAAGCAGATCCTGGCCAAATTCGACGGCAGGAGACCCCCGATAGATCTCCGTCAGGCGGATGAGCAGATTGTTGAGAAAGGCATGCAGGCCGTCGATTCCACCGGGAAGGCTGCTGGTCAGCATATCGTCGAGGACCCTGGACGATCGGTAAAGGCTGACGGGGGGATTGATCAGCAGCACTTTCCCGAACCCGATCGCTCGCTCGCGGCTGTCGAGCTCAGCAACGAACGCTGATTGCCAGCCTCCGAGACTGTAGCCGACCAGCGAAACACCCTCGACGGTGGCGTTTCGTTCCACATCCCGTCGAACCTTCTGCATGATCCGGTAGAGGTCCGAAGCATCCTGGCTGGTGCGGCCGGGGACGCTGGTGGCTGAGGCAGTAACCATGAAATTAGGAAAGGTCGGCGAAGAGATGGTGGCGACATGGAAGCCGGCAAGGAAGAAGACCTGCTGGAGAAAGCGAGAAAAACGGTTGGAGTGCCCGCCATTGGTGCCCGCGACGACGAAGACCAGGGGCGCTGGGCCGGGCTGGGTGACCAGCGAGTAGCGGAAGCGGTTTTCATACCAGAACACCTCCGGCACCACCCGATCGTCGACGACCGGCAGGCTCCTCGCCCGGATCGGAATTCCCTGGGGAAGAACAACGCTCCGATCC
>DAIQPV010000229.1:0-5533 GCA_036787145.1 Rhodospirillales bacterium | reverse complement strand
TTTCGACCGCGTGCAGCATCGCCAGCAGCGCCACCACGGTCTTGCCGCTGCCAACATCGCCCTGCAGAAGCCGCAGCATGCGCGACGGCTTCGCCATGTCGGCGATGATCTCGGCCAACGCGTGGCTTTGGGAAGCTGTCAGCGTGAACGAAAGGCTTTCCAGCACGCGCGCCGCCAGCTTCCCCTCGCTGTGAACGGCGCGGCCGGGCTGCCGGCGCTGGCGAAGGCGGACGACGGCCAGTGCCAGTTGGTTCGCCAGCAACTCATCGTAGGCGAGCCGCGCGCGGGCCGGCGCGGATGGTGCGAGATCCGCCTCGCCGCCGGGCGCATGCACCGCACTCACGGCAGCCTGCCAGGCCGGCCAGCCGCGCTGGCGGCAGAGCGCCGGATCCAGCCATTCCTCGAGCGACGGTGCCCGCTCGATGGCAGCGTGCACCGCCTTGAGCAGCACCTTCGGCGCCAGCCCGGCGGTCATCGGATAGACCGGCTCGATCGCCGGCAGGGCGCCCGCCGCCGCTCCGGGCTCGACGATGTAGTCGGGATGCACCATCTGCAGCGCTTCGCCGTAGGATTCCACCAGGCCGCTGACGACACGGGGCTCGCCCGGCGGCAACATCTTCAGCAGCCACTCGGAACGCGCGTTGAAGAACACCAGGATGATTTCGCCGCTCGCATCCGCGCACAGGACACGCCAGGGCTGGCGGCGGCTGCGGGGTGGTGCGTGCTCGACGACGCGGACGGTCAGCGTTGCCATCGCGTGCGGCCGCGCCGCGGCGATCGACGGTGTTGGATTGCGATCGATCAAGCCCGTCGGCAGGTGCCACAACAGATCGACGATGCGGGCGCCCCCGGTCAGCTTGGTCAGCGCCTTCGCCACTGCGGCGCCCACGCCCGGCAGCGTCTCCAGGCCGGCGAACAGCGGGAACAAGGGAAGTGGGCGCATCTGCCGACGAGACCGCTGACAAGGCCGCCGCTGGCCGCTATATGCTGACAGCGGTTCGGCTGGAGACGTAGGACGATGAGCGACGCGAACGAGGTCAGGCGCAAGCGCGTGCTCTTTCGCGCCCACCATACGGGGATGAAGGAAAACGATCTACTGATTGGCACGTTCGCCGACCGGCATCTCGCCGATCTTGACGACGCCGAGGTCGAGTGGTTCGAGTGGTTGCTGATGAACCATGACGACATCGACCTTTACAACTGGATCACCGGCCGCGAAGCCGCCCCCGAGGCGCTCCAGCATCCGGTGATGGCCGCAATGAAAAACTTTAAGCTGACCGACTAGCTCCTTGCTTTTCACAAAGAATATCTTCACCAAGGGCGGCCGCGTCACCATTGCGGGCGCACCGGCTGGACATGACGCGCGGGTTCTCGCGGACCTCGCCGCCGAGGCAGCCTCGACGCTGATCGTCGTCTGCGTGGACGACGTGCGCATGGCACAGCGCGCCGAGCAGCTCAGCTTTTTTGCCCCCGACCTGGAGCGGATCGAGTTTCCCGCCTGGGACTGCCTGCCCTATGACCGCGTCTCGCCGAACCCTCAGGTGGTTGGGCGGCGCATCGAGGCGCTCAGCCGGCTGGCCGCCGGTGCCACGACAAGGCCCCGCGTGCTGCTCACCACCGTTTCGGCCGCGCTGCAAAAAATGCCGGCGGCAGCCGATCTCATCGCGCAGACCCTGACGGTGCGCCGGGGCGACCGGTTCGACCTCGACGACCTCGTCGCCCGGCTGGCGCATCTCGGCTATGGCCGGGTGGAGACGGTGGCCGACCGCGGCGACTATGCGGTGCGCGGCGGCATCGTCGATCTGTTCCCGCCCGGTACCGCCGATCCTCTGCGCCTCGACCTTTTCGGCGATGAGGTCGATGGCGTCCGCTCCTTCGACGTGGGCTCGCAACGAACCATCGCCAAGCTGGACACCTGCACACTCTTTCCCGTCAGCGAGGTCCTGCTCGACGCCACCAGCATCGAGCGCTTCCGCATCGCCTACCGGGCGCTGGCGGGGACCAGGGTCAGCGACGATCCTCTGTATGGCGCGATTTCCGCCGGGCAGCGCTACCAGGGGCTGGAGCACTGGCTGCCGTTGTTCTGGGAGCGGCTGGCCACCGTCTTCGACCACGCGCCCGGCGCCCCGGTAATCCTCGACCAGGAGGTGGAAGAGACCCGCGCCCGGCGCAACGCCGTGATCGCGGATTATTACGAAGCCCGGCGCGCCACCGCCGCCGGGCGCTTCAGCCAAGTCGGATCCGCCTATAATCCGGTGCCCCCCGAGACGCTGTTTCTCGACGACACTGCCTGGACGGCGGCATTGGCCAGCCGGCCAACGGCCATCCTCAGCCCATTCACCGCGCCGGCCGACGCCCTCGGCGTGTTCGACGCGGGAGGCCGGCCCGGGATCGACTTTGCCGAGGCCCGCTCGCGTCCCGACGTCAACGTTTTTGATGCGCTCGCGGCCCGCATCGGGGAACACCGGGCCGCCGGCCAGCGGGTTCTGCTCGCTGCCGTCAGCCGCGGCTCGCGGGACAGGCTGGCAACCGTGCTGCGCGAACACAAGGTCGGCGGCATCGAACCGGCAGATGGCTGGAAGGATGCGCAAGCGCTTGAACCTCGGGTCGCCGCGCTGACGGTGCTGCCGTTGGAGCGCGGCTTCGTCACCGCGGACCTTGCGGTGATCGCCGAGCAGGACATTCTCGGCGAGAAGATGGTGCGCCGGGGACTGAAGCGGGCCCGCGCCGAGAACTTCCTGATCGAGGCCTCGTCCCTATCTCCCGGCGATCTGGTCGTGCACATCGACCACGGCATCGGCCGTTATGACGCGCTGGAGGCGGTCTCCGTCGACGGCGCTCCGCACGACTGCCTGCGCATCCTCTATGCCGACAACGACCGCCTCTATCTGCCGGTCGAGAATATCGAGATGGTCGGCCGCTTCGGCTCCGACGGCGAAGGGGTCGTGCTCGACAAGCTGGGTGGTGCCGGCTGGCAGGCGCGCAAGGCGCGGATGAAACAGCGCCTGAAGGAGATGGCCGCCGAGCTGATCCGCACCGCCGCCGCCCGCGCCGTCCGCGAAGCGCCGGTCGTCGCCCCCGCCGAGGGACTGTTCGACGAGTTCTGTGCGCGGTTTCCGTGGAGCGAAACCGACGACCAGGCGCGCGCCATCGGCGACGTGCTGGAGGATCTCGGCCGCGGCCGGCCGGCCGACCGGCTGATCTGCGGCGACGTGGGATTCGGCAAGACCGAGGTGGCGCTGCGCGCCGCCTTCGTCACCGCCATCGATGGCCGGCAGGTGGCCGTCGTGGTGCCGACCACACTGCTCTGCCGCCAGCACTATCGCACCTTTTCCGAGCGCTTCCGGGGATTCCCGATCCGCGTCGCCGAGCTGTCGCGGCTGGTCACCGCCAAGGAGGTCAAGGCGGTGAAGGCGGGGCTCGCCGACGGCACCGTCGATATCATCATCGGCACGCACGCGCTGCTCGCCAAGGACATCGTGCTGCGGGATCTCGGCCTGCTGATCGTCGACGAGGAGCAGCACTTCGGTGTCGCGCACAAGGAGCGGCTGAAGAAACTGAAAGCCGATGTGCACGTCCTCACGCTGAGCGCCACGCCAATCCCGCGCACCCTGCAGCTGGCACTCTCGGGCGTTCGGGAAATGAGCCTGATCGCGACCCCGCCGGTTGACCGGCTGGCGGTTCGCACCTTCGTCCTCGAATACGACGCGGTCGTCATCCGCGAGGCGATCCTGCGCGAAAAGGCGCGTGGCGGCCAGACCTTCTATGTGTGCCCGCGCATCGAGGACATCGACGAGGTGCGGGCCCGTCTTGCCGACCTGGTGCCGGAGGCTTCGGTGATCAGCGCCCACGGCCGGATGCCGGCGCGGGAGCTGGAGGCCGCTGTCGGCGCCTTCTACGAGCGCCGGCACGACATCCTGTTGTCCACCAACATCATTGAGAGCGGCCTCGACCTGCCCAGCGTCAACACCATCGTCATCCATCGCGCCGATATGTTCGGCTTGTCCGGACTCTACCAGTTGCGCGGCCGGGTGGGGCGGGGGAAGGTGCGGGCCTACGCCTACCTGACGCTGCCGGCGCGCCGCAAGCTCGGCCGCTCGGCGGAGAAGCGGCTGTCGGTGATGCAGGCGCTGGATGCGCTGGGCGCCGGCTTCACCGTCGCCAGCCACGACCTCGACATCCGCGGTGCCGGGAACCTGCTCGGCGACGAGCAGTCAGGCCACATCCGCGAGGTCGGCATCGAGCTTTACCAGCAGATGCTGGAGGACGCGGTGGCGGCGGCGCGGGCCGATGGCGGCGCAGCACCCCATGCCGCCGAGTGGAGCCCCACCATCTCGCTCGGCCTCAGCGTGCTGCTGCCGGAAGCTTACGTTCCCGACCTCGGCGTCCGCCTCGGGCTCTACCGCCGGTTGGGCGATCTGGCCGACCGCGCGGCCCTCGATGGCTTCGCCGCCGAGCTGGTGGACCGCTTTGGCCCGTTGCCGGATGAGGTGAATAACCTGCTGGAAGTTGTGGCGATTAAACAACTCTGTCGTGCTGCTGGCGTCGAGCGGGTGGAGGCGGGACCGAAGGGCGCCGTCATCGCCTTCCGCGACAACGCCTTCGCCAATCCCGCCAGGCTGGTCGCCTACATCGCCCGCCAGGGTGCGGCCTTCAAGCTGCGTCCCGACCACCGCCTGGTCTATCGCCGCAGCTGGGAAACCCCCGCCGACCGCCTGGTCGGCGTCCGCGACCTCACCCGCGCCCTGGCCAAGATGGCGGGAGGGTGAGGGGGCGGATAACCGCTATGAGGGAGCCGACGCTTTCCAGCTTCGCGGCAGGGTCTGGGGCGACTGCTACGTTTATGGCGGCGCGGGTTACCTCAGCCCGATAAAATCATCGACGCTGAACCCCGCGTCCTTGAGGATCCGTACAGCGAGGCCGAGGCCCAAATCGACACCGGTATGAACCGGAACAGTCACCGCGATCCGGCGGCCGGGATGCCAGAGTGTCAGATGACTGCCCGCCTGCCGCTCCTCTTCAAACCCTTGCGACTTCAGGAACCGCACCAGATCCCGTGCCGTCACCTGCGGCATCCGGGTCATGGGATGCCGATCGCCAGTTCCTCGACATGCACGAGGCGCTCGTTCTGGGGGATCGACTAGCCCTGCGCCAGTAAGGCTCGCACGTGCTGGGTGACGGCCTCGCGCATGTTGCGCTTGGCCTCCTCGACGGTCGGACCGTTGCTGAAGCAGCCCGGCAGCGAGGGGCTCCAGGCAAAGTAGCCGTCGTCGTCGCCTTCCTTTTCGATAACGACTTCAAAGCTATAGAAGTTCACCGCATTCGGCCTCCGCGCCGGGGACCGGCCCATGAGCCATGTCATATGGTCGCACGCCGGGACGCAAGCAAATCCTGCGTCTGAGAGCCTCCGGCGAGGAGAAGCTGAGCGACGTAGCCCGGATGCAGCGGAGCGTAATCCGGGATCAACCTCTCCGCGGTACCCTGTGGCATGGTCAACTATCGCCGCGCGCGCGTCCCCGGTGCCGCCTGCTTC
>DAIQPV010000228.1:0-5600 GCA_036787145.1 Rhodospirillales bacterium | reverse complement strand
TCGATGCTATACCACGCGGCCCGGCAAGCGGCACTCCCGAAGTCACCCTGCGGCTCCCGACCGCCCTCGCTTCGCCGGTACGCGCAAGCGACTATCTATCGCCGATGAGGTTTCGCGGATCAGTTCCTCCGGATAGCCGCTCGTCCTGAGCACTGCTGCTCAAGCTCCTGGGTCGCACCCTGCGCCCGGCCAGGGTCACGCCCCGCGTTCGTCAGGCGTCGAACATCTGGCTCAAATGACGGAGCACAAGAACCGCATCGGCGGATAGATGGCACTCTCCCGCCTCAAAGACCGGTTACAGACCGAACCGAAACACGGCGTGCGTCAGCCCCTCCAAATAAAGTGCATGAATTCATTTGCGCAGTTCGATAGAATAGCATCGTTGGGTGGGGAGGGTGAGCATGCAACAATCCACGCGGTAAAGGCAGAAGGTGACGCTCTGGATCAGGGCGTACTGTGCCGACGTTCAGCGAGCGCCTAGCGGCAGGCTACGACAGAGCAAACAGCGTTACTCTGTCGCAACGTGTTGTGTGCCCCGATTCCAGTAAGTATTAGCTTGTAGAAGTTCTGCATTACAATAAGAGTTGACTAAATATTGCCCAAATTGTACCGTGGTAGATAGTGACAACCTTATGCCTTGTAAAAGCGCAAGACATGAGTAATCCTTCTATTACCTAACGTTCGGGGGACATCATGTCCACTTTATACGACGAAATTACGCCGTTCAAGCATCGCGGCTTTTTTGCCACGATTATTGGTGTTCTGATTGGTGGTGGATGCTTGATAGCGTTGCCAACGCAGGCCGCGGAGGGACAGCAGTTCTTTGGCGCTTCGCCGGAAAGTTTTTCGACGTTCTACAATTTTCCGGGAGCACCTCATATCGCCATCTCAAACCACGGAAACATCGTCAGGTATGAGGGGCCGACTGGGTATGAGCACATCGGAATCGGCGCCTTCAGCGAAGGTTACGTCCTTTGCTACGGCTCGGCAGCAGCCTACGATCTGGGGGATGTCGAAACCGGATTTGGTGCTGCGTCCGCCAGTTGTTCCGGACCGAAATGCACGATTACCAGAAACACAACAGACGGAAAAATGCAGCTTAAGCAAGTAATTACCAAGAATGCGGTTCTTGAGCGGTCGCTAAACGTAGAGATGACAATTAAAAACCTGACCGGCGCCAATCTAACAAACGTCATCCTGCGGCGACAAGTCGACTTTGATGTCGACACGGGCGGCAGCCTGGGTTCGGGTGATTTCACCAACTGGTTCAGCGCCAGCGAACATTATTCGGTAACTGCCTGGAACAACGCGAACGACCATCCCAATGACGACCATGCTATGGTCTTGCGTTTTTTCAATAGGACACCGACAACGGTGAAGTTCGATGCAAAAGTAACCGAGGACATTCTCGATTCGAGCTGCAATCCCGTCAATATCGCCAAGGCGGCCCCAGTGCAGGGGGATTACGGCGCGACGATGCAATACAACGTTGGAACCCTGGGCGGCGCTAAGAGCGCCGTGTTGACGGTCCAATATCAGCGCAATTGAGTCTCTCGCCTCCCACCACTTTGCCGTCGATCTCCATGGATCGACGGCTTTTCCTTTGGTCTGCGGCAAGCGCTCAGAGTCTGTCCGGAATTCCTCCGGATAGACTCTTAAAGGCCAGACAGGACCTCATCGGCCAGCTGTTTGCAATGATACTTGCAGTATATGGTCGCTCTCTTTCGCATTATGCGGAGAGCCAATTCGGCGGCCGCGCGCATAACGGACCGATCTCGCAGGATCCAATCGCTCTCCCCAACAATAAATTCGATCTGACAGCAGTCATTTGCCCCATCTCGGTATCCGACGCGAATGGGGGAAAGTCCCTCATTCTCCAGTAGGTCGAGAAGTTGCGCGTCCCTTTCAAGAACGCTCTCTGCAACGTTGACAAACCCCCACATGGTATTGGGCTCTGAGGAAAAAAATCCGAGGACAAAGAGTTCCATCATGCCTGCGTTAACGGCAGTTAGCCTCGTATTTCGGTTAGTAGAAGGGCAACAACTAACCGACCAAAATGAATACTCAGTAAGAGATGGAGCTATAATGCATTGATTGATATATAAGCGGAGAATATCCACGACATGCCGGTGATGTTCAGAAGCTTTTAGTCTATTGTATTGTCTCTTGAATGCAGCCAAGTGACCGTCGCTCAAAACTATGCGCTTAGACGTATCCGGCATGAAGGTGCCGGGATTTTTCAGCCAAACATCTTGGTCAAGCCTTGATACAACTAAATCAAGGTCCGTTTCACCGATGACATGAGAGACGTGAGTATTATTTGAAAGAACAAGGCAGAGCCGCTGCGCCTTAAAAATTAATTCTTGCTCCACGGTATCTAACTGATTTACTGCCACGGGTAGGAATGAAAAGCCAATAATTTTTTCATGAGCTTTAAGATGGGCGACATAACGACGAACCACATCTTTTGATTGCCCAATATAATAGGTGTTATCTCTTAATTTCAGGATGTAGATACCACAACGTTTCACGGTGTTCGGAAACAGATGCGCAATCGTCCGTAAGGAGTCTGTAATCACAAGGCGAGGAAATCCCAACGACGAGACTCCCTCGCTCTGATCCTCAACAATATCCATAGTTTCCCGACCCCACAAATGGTTGATGTACGCGGTCAGGCGGGGGCATCCGCCGGGCGGAGCGAACCGGAGCCTGCCAGCCGCCGGTGAATGGCGGAGGGGCTGAGGTCAAGGCCGTTGGGCCAGGCGAGCGCGCCCATCTCAAGAAACACACGCGCGAACTAAACCAGATCCTTCAGCGGCGCGACCATCGGAGCGTCCCGCTCGACTACGGAGTTCAGATCGTCGTCTACCATCGTGCGGTCGGTGAAGGTCAGCCGCAGAATTCGGTCGCCGGGATGTTCTGTGCGCGTGATTTTAATCACCGTCGCCTGCCGGGTTAGCGGTCATTTACCCCGCCGCGCGCTCCGGCTCGTAGGCCAGGTTCGGCGCCAGCCAGCGTTCGGCTTCGGCCAGCGTCATCCCCTTGCGCCTTGCGTAGTCCTCGACCTGGTCGCGGTTGATGCGGCCCAGGCCGAAGTAGCGGGCTTCGGGATGCGCAAAGTACCAGCCGGCGACGGCGGCGGCGGGCGACATGGCAAAGCTTTCGGTCAGCACGATGCCGGCGTTGGCTTCGGCGCTCAGCAGGTCGAACAGGGTGCGCTTTTCGGTGTGGTCCGGGCAGGCGGGATAGCCCGGCGCCGGGCGGATGCCGCGATAGCGCTCCTTGATCAGGTCGTCGTTGCCGAGCTCTTCTCCGGCTGCGTACCCCCAGAACTGGCGGCGCACGCGTTCGTGCAGGCGCTCGGCAAACGCTTCGGCCAGCCGGTCGGTGAGGGCCTTGGCCATGATCGCGCTGTAGTCGTCGTGCTTCGACCTGAATTCGTCGACGATTGCGTCCAGCCCGTGGCCGGCGGTCACGGCGAAGCCGCCGAGCCAGTCGGGCATGCCGCTGTCCTCGGGGGCGATGAAGTCGGCCAGCGCCAGGTTGGCGCGGGCGCGTCCGCCCTCGCGGGCCATCTGCTGGCGCAGCGTATGCACCACCGCCAGCGGCGTGCGGCGCGTCTCGTCGGACCACAGCACGATGTCGTCGGTGCCGCGGCGGTTGGCCGGCCAGAAGCCGATGACCGCCCGCGCCCGCACCCAGCGCTCGCCGATCATCCGCTGCAGCATCGCCTGGGCATCGGCGTACACGGACCGCGCCGCCTCGCCCACCACCGGGTCGTCGAGAATGTCGGGGTAGCGGCCGGCCAGCTCCCAGGTCTGGAAGAACGGCCCCCAGTCGATGCGCCCGAGCAGTTCGGCGAGATCATAGCCGTCGAAGACGGTCAGCCCGGGGAGCGCCGGCGGGACCGGCCGGGCGCCGTCGTCGAAGGCCAGCGACAGCGCGTTGGCGCGGGCGGCCTGGAGCGGCAGCCGCGCCTTGTCGGCATGCTGGCGGGCGTGCGCCTCGCGCAGGCCGCGGTATTCCTCACGAACACCCTCGGCGTAGGTCTCGGCCTCGGTCAGCGACCGCAGCGCCTGCGCCACGCCCACGGCGCGGGACGCATCGGTGACATAGACCAGCGGGCCGTCGTAGCCGGGGGCGATCTTCACCGCCGTATGCACCCGGCTGGTGGTGGCACCGCCGATCAGCAGCGGCGTGGTGAAGCCCTCGCGCTGCATCTCCCTTGCCACGTACACCATCTCATCCAGCGACGGCGCGATCAGCCCGGGCAGCCCGATGATGTCCGCCTGCTCGCGGCGCGCCGCCCCCAGAATCTTGGCGCAGGGCACCATGACGCCGAGGTCGATCACCTCGTAGTTGTTGCACTGCAGGACAACGCCGACGATGTTCTTGCCGATGTCATGGACATCGCCCTTAACCGTGGCGAGCAGGATGCGGCCGGCGTTCTCGCGGGGCTTGCCGGCCTTTTCCGCCTCCATGAACGGCAGCAGCCAGGCCACCGCCTGTTTCATGACGCGGGCGCTCTTCACCACCTGCGGCAGGAACATCTTGCCGGCGCCAAACAGGTCGCCCACGACGTTCATGCCCGCCATCAGCGGGCCTTCGATCACGTCGAGCGGGCGGGTCGCCTGCAGCCGCGCCTCCTCGGTGTCCTGCTCGATGTATTCGGTGATCCCCGCCACCAGCGCGTGCGTCAGCCGCTCGGCGACGGGTCGTTCGCGCCAGGACAGGTCCTGCTCGCGGACCTTCTTGTCACCCTTGACCGAGCCCGCGATCTCCAGCAGCCGCTCGGTCGCGTCCGGGCGGCGGTTGAGGATGACGTCCTCGACCCGCTCGCGCAGGCCCGGCTCGATCTCCTCGTAGACGGCAAGCTGGCCGGCGTTGACGATGCCCATGTCCATGCCGGCGCGGATCGCGTGGTAGAGGAACACCGCGTGCATTGCCTCGCGCACCGGGTCGTTGCCGCGGAAGGCGAACGAGACGTTGGACACGCCGCCGGAAATCAGCGCGCCGGGCAGCTCCGCCTTTATCCGCTTCGCTGCTTCGAAGAAGGCCACGGCGTAGCCGTTGTGCTCCTCGATGCCGGTGGCGATCGCAAAAATGTTGGGATCGAAGATGATGTCTTGCGGCGGCACGCCGACGCGCTCGGTCAGCAGCCGGTAGCTGCGGGCGCAGATGTCGACCTTGCGCTCCACCGTGTCCGCCTGCCCCTGTTCGTCGAACGCCATCACCACCATCGCCGCGCCATAGCGGCGGATCGTGCGGGCGAGCGCCAGGAACGGCTCCTCGCCTTCCTTCAGGCTGATCGAGTTGACGATGCCCTTGCCCTGCAGGCACTTCAGGCCCGCCTCGATCACCGACCACTTCGAGGAATCGACCATCACCGGCACGCGGGCAATGTCGGGCTCGGAAGCGATCAGGTTGAGGAACCGGACCATCGCCGCCTGCGAGTCCAGCATCGCCTCGTCCATGTTGACGTCGATGATCAGCGCGCCGGCAGCGACCTGGTCGCGGGCGATGTCCACCGCGGCGGCGTAGTCGCCGGCGAGGACGAGCTTGCGGAATTTCGCGGACCCGGTGACGTTGGTCCGTTCACC
>DAIQPV010000227.1:0-5600 GCA_036787145.1 Rhodospirillales bacterium | reverse complement strand
CACACGCGCCAGAGCAAACAGTGCGAACAGCAACCAGGGAGCGAGCGAGGCGACTCACACCGTAAGCGAAATCGCCAGGCGATAGAGCGGCGCCACGGGAACATCGCCCAACGCCTCGAGGGGATAGAGGAAGTTGGTGGCAATGAAGGCATCGAGCGCGTCGAGACGCCAGAAGGCTGCCGCCGTCGTCCCCCAGACCAGGACGACGCCGGCGGCGAACGGGATCCACATGGACAGCAAGACCCGCGCCCGCGGCGCTTCATCATCGCTCCGCGCGGCCCGCATCAGGACCGCCACGCTTGCAGCGACCAGGAAGGCTACGGGAATGGGGGCCAGCAGGTGCTTGAACAAGGTGGCGACGCCCGCGGCCAGGCCGGCGGCGAAGTACCCCAGGGCACGGTGGCTGGGCCGGTGCCAGGGAATGGTGGTGATCCAGGCCACGAGGAACAGCGGCAGAGCGACGAGGATCTCGACCTGCGTCTGCTGGTGTGGCTCACAGAACAGCCAGTAGCTGGCGAGGATCGCGACCGGCGCCAGAGGCGCCAGCCAGCGATACCGCAGGGACGCGCGCAGGGCCGTGGCCACCGCCACGGCGAAGGTCAGCTGCCAGCCCAGTTCGAAGAGGTGCACGCCTTCGGCGGTGAAGCCGAACAGTTTGCCGGCAAGCCAGTAGAAAATGAAAATGCCGGGCTGCTTGACGTCCCAGACGTCCACGTAGAGCACCCCGCCCTGGTCCATCACGCTCGCGATCCACAGGAACGTGGCGGTGTCCCGGTGCAGCGGCATCGGCAGCCTGCTCAGACCGAAGGTGATGATCAGGACCAGCGCGATAGCCCAGCAGGCGGACTCGATAACGCTGGCGCTGAGAAGTTTCGAGACGACCGCGGTCCGCAGGTTCGTCTTGGGATTGAGAGCGTGGCTTTCGCCGAGAGCGACATGTACCCCCCCGGGCACAGTGAGCACCGGTCTCGTTCCTCCTCTGTGGAAGCCGCCTTCCCCCAAGGCGGCACGGTTACGGAATGGCTCAGTAGGCGTTCTTGTGCGTCCAGCCGGCGAACGCCGTCAGGATCATGATCTTGAGGTCAAACCACAATGACCAGTTCTCGATATAGAAGACGTCGTATTCCACGCGGCCGCGCATCTTTTCGACGGTGTCGGTTTCGCCGCGGAAGCCGTTGATCTGCGCCCAGCCGGTGATGCCGGGCTTCACCCGATGCCGGCCATGGTAGCCGCCGATCAGCTGCGCATACTGTTCGTTGTGCTCGACAGCATGCGGCCGCGGTCCGACCATCGACATGTTCCCCTGCAGCACATTGAACAGCTGCGGCAGTTCATCGAGGCTGGTGGAACGGAGAATGCGGCCGACCCTGGTTACCCGCGGATCGTTCTTGGTTGCCTGCGGCACCCCCTGTTCCCGGGGCCGGTTGTGATGCATCGAGCGAAACTTGTAGACGACGATTTCCTGGTTGTTGAAGCCGTAGCGCTTCTGCCGGAACAGCACCGGCCCGGGACTGTCGAGCCGGATCGCCGCGGCGATCAGCAGCAGCAGCGGCGACAGCAGCACGACCACGCCGCAACCGATCACGCGGTCCTCAACCTTCTTGATCAGTCCGCTCCAGCCGGTCAGGGGGGCGGACGCTATTTCGAGGACCGGCACACCCTCGAGCATCTGTTCGCGGTGGCGCGGGAAGTGATATCCGATCAGGTCAGAGCCCAGATAGATGTGCACCGGGAGTGCGCGAAGCTTGCCGATGATCGTGACCAGTCGTTCATCCGCGCTCCACGGCAGCGTGATGACCACGTCGTGCACCTTCCCCAACCGCACATAGCGCACCAGGTCGTCGAGATTACCCAGAACGGGGAATCCGTTGACATCCCGGCTGATGCGGGTGCGCCGGTCGTCGAAGATGCCGACGATCCGCTTCCAGGGCGCATCTTCGAGCCGAAGCCTCGACACGAGGTGCTGCGCCTGGCCGCTGGCGCCGACGATGGCCACGTTGCGGACCAGCACGCCCGCCGAGGCGAGCTGCCGGATCAGCACCTTGCCACCGCCCCGAAGCGTGAAGATCAGCACCGAGGAGGTCAGGAAGCTGGCGAAGAACCACTTCTGAGAGAACTGGTCCGAGATGCGAAGCGCCAGCGCCAGGGTCAACAAAATGAGCGTCACCAGCGCGTTGAGCAGCACCATCTGCCGCATTCGGCTCGGCCAGAGGACGATCGTGTTGCAATCATAAAGCCCGGCGTAATGAAAGACGCTGAGCGTCAGGCCGACATTGATGGCGATCTCGGTCAGGTAGGTCTGGTAGTTGGCATAATTCCAGCCGGGGATCAGCAGGTAGTAGAAAACTCCGACCACAATCAGAATAGTAGCGTCCGCCGCGCCCACCAAGCCGGCCACGATGCTTTCCGACCAGGAAATACTCTTGCGGGAGGCCGCCGGCAAATCATCGATTCGGGGAGTCGCTTCCGCATCCATCGATGTTTCGATTGTGGTCATATTCCTGGTTCTAACTCCGGGCTGTTCATCGCGCGGCTTAACCGAACCGACAACGCTATCCATCGCTCGGACAATCCCGCTGCTGGCGCCGACGTCCGATAGCGGCAAATGAACCATCGGGTCAGCTTCTTCCCATCGGAAGCACCGAGCCACCGCGGCTCGGCCTCCAGTTTACCAGAAATCGCACGTCATGCAATCAGTTGTTGAATTTCGGAAAGGAACTAATCGAAATACGAGAGCAGAAACGGCGGCATTATAGGCTTCGGCCCGGCCCCTTGAAAGCGACACCCGTCACACGTTGCAACCGCCCGCCGCAAAAGAGTTGATGCGACAGGCCCCACCCTCTCTCCGGACGGCTAGGCGCACAAGATCAAGAGAACTTAACAACTGCACAAATGGAATGATCTGCAACACTGGAACTGCGGATCGCTTCCTGAACTCCACCCCGATTGATCTTCCGGCAGGCCCAGCCGGGTCCCAATTGCTTCCTAAACCACTCAAATCCAAGCAGTTTATAGCGACGGCTGCTGCAAGCTGTCCACTGCTTTCTCGCAATCGCCCTTTCAACCGAAAAGTGCGTTGCGCCGAGGCCACAGGGGGAGCAAGGCCGATGTTGCGCGGCTCAGGCGCGCGTTACGGGCGTTGGCGCGGATCTTTTCCCGCCAGCGTATGCCACCGGTTCTGCCGCCGCGCCGCGACGTGCTCTCAATGCTGGAAATCCTCCCACCCCCGGCCTTCGCGCTTGTCGCGAAGATCGATAATCTCTCGCGTGGGCACCTCTTGCCCGGCGGCCGGGCGCGCACCGCGCACGTCGCCGATGCGTGTGGACAGTGGGCCGGAAGTTGGTCTACGACGGTTGGTCCGCCCATCATGAGGAGCCAAAACCATGAGCCAGTTCGGCATCGATTCGTTGAAGACCCGCCGGACCCTGGTCGTGGGTGACCGGCAGTATGACTATTTCAGCCTGGTCGCGGCCAGCGAGGCCGGCCTCGGCGAGCTCGGTCCGTTGCCATTTTCGCTGAAAGTGCTCCTGGAGAACCTGCTGCGCTGGGAGGACGGCCGGACGGTCACCGTCGATGATGTGAAGGCCCTCGCGGCCTGGTTGGCCGACCGTCGCTCCGATCGCGAAATCGCCTTTCGTCCGGCGCGGGTGCTGATGCAGGACTTCACCGGCGTGCCCGCCGTGGTCGATCTGGCGGCGATGCGCGACGCCATGGTCTCCCGCGGCGCCGATCCCGCAAAGATCAATCCTCTGGTGCCCGTTGACCTGGTCATCGACCACTCGGTTATGGTCGATGCCTTCGGCAACAGCGCCGCATTCGGCGAGAATGTCCGCGTCGAGTTCGAGCGCAACCGCGAGCGCTACGAATTCCTGCGCTGGGGGCAGGCTGCCTTCGACAACTTCCGCGTGGTGCCACCCGGGACGGGCATCTGTCACCAGGTCAACCTCGAATATCTGGCCCAAGTGGTGTGGACCGGCGCCGAGGGCGACACCACCGTGGCCTATCCCGACACGCTGGTCGGCACCGACAGCCACACGACGATGGTCAACGGCCTCGCTGTCCTCGGCTGGGGTGTCGGCGGCATCGAGGCCGAGGCGGCCATGCTCGGCCAGCCCATCTCCATGCTCATCCCGGAAGTGGTCGGCTTCAAGATGACGGGGCAGATGCGGGAGGGCACCACCGCGACCGATCTGGTGCTGACGGTGACGCAAATGCTGCGCAAGAAGGGCGTTGTCGGCAAGTTTGTCGAATTCTTCGGCCCTGGGCTCGATCACCTGACCCTTGCCGACCAGGCGACAATCGCCAACATGGCGCCGGAATATGGGGCGACGTGCGGCTTCTTCCCCATCGGTCAGTCGACCATTGATTATCTCCGCTTTTCGGGGCGTGATCCGGAGCGCGTGGCCCTGGTTGAGGCGTATGCCAAGGAGCAGGGTCTGTGGCGCGACGCCGGCACGCCCGATCCGGTGTTCACCAGCACCCTCGAACTCGACCTCGCGTCCGTCGAACCTTCGCTTGCAGGCCCCAAGCGGCCGCAGGACCGGGTTCCGCTGTCCCAGGCAGCGGGTGCGTTCGACGACTATCTGGTGAAGGAGAGCGGGGGCCCGGCGAAGCGCAGCGTTGCCGTCTCGGGAAGCAACTACGAGCTCAGCGATGGCGACGTGGTTATTGCCGCGATCACCAGCTGCACCAACACCTCGAACCCCAGCGTGCTGATCGGCGCCGGCCTGCTGGCCGGCAACGCCCGTCGGGCCGGCCTGAGCGTCAAGCCCTGGGTGAAGACGTCCTTTGCCCCAGGCTCCCAAGTGGTGACCGATTATCTGAACGCCGCCGGCCTGCAGGCCGAACTGGATGCTCTCGGCTTCAACCTGGTGGGTTACGGCTGCACCACCTGCATCGGCAACTCAGGCCCGCTGCCCGAGCCGATTGCCCAGGCGATCGACGCGAAGGATCTGGTCGTCTCGGCTGTGCTTTCCGGCAACCGCAACTTCGAGGGCCGCATCCATCCCCAGACCCGCGCCAACTACCTCGCCTCGCCGCCGCTGGTCGTCGCCTACGCGCTGGCCGGGTCGATGGCGGTCGACCTGCTGAACGAGCCGCTGGGCTCGGGCGAAGAAGGCCAACCGGTGTTCCTGCGCGACATCTGGCCGACCAACCACGACATCCAGGCCATCATGGACGCGGTGCTGACACCCGACATGTTCCGCAGCCGCTACGCCGACGTCTTCCGCGGCGATCGCGACTGGCAGGAACTGGAAGCGCCGAAGAGCGAGACGTACGCCTGGGACGAACCCTCTACCTACGTCCGCCATCCCACCTTCTTCCAACAAAGCGAAGGCGGCTTTGCCGACGTCATGGGCGCGCGTCCGCTGGCCGTACTCGGCGACTCAGTCACCACCGACCACATCTCCCCGGCCGGCTCGATCAAGAAGGACAGCCCGGCCGGCCGCTACCTCATGGAGCACGGCGTGGCACCGGCCGATTTCAACTCTTACGGATCCCGGCGCGGCAATCACGAAGTGATGATGCGCGGCACCTTCGCCAACATCCGCATCCGCAACGAGATGGCTCCGGGCACCGAAGGCGGCGTCACCCGGCAC
>DAIQPV010000226.1:0-5624 GCA_036787145.1 Rhodospirillales bacterium | reverse complement strand
GAGAACGAAGGGTCGCAGCCCTACGTCGCGAGCCCAGAATCCCTCTCATCAACACAGATGGATGAGTTCCTTAAGAAGTGCGAGGAAATTCTGAAGACGGTCGTCGTCGATATCAACGGCGCGCAACCGGTGGTCACACCGACGGCGAATATCGATCAGGATCGTTTCTGGTCCAATGCGACGGTGATGGCGGACGGAAAGGTTGTGGTCACCGGGGGATCGTCAGTCGGCAACCAGCTCGCCGGCGTCGCTTACACCGCGCAGATCTGGAACCCGGCGACGGGAACGTGGACGACGGGCGCGAGGGCAGCAAAGCCGCGCCTGTACCATTCCACGGCCCTGCTGCTGCCGGACGGAAGCGTGCTCACCGGGGGCGGTGGTGCGCCGGGTCCGGTGAAAAACCTGAACGCCGAAATCTACTATCCGCCTTACTTGTACGCCGGGACCCGGCCCGCGCTGTCGGGCACGCCGGCCGCCCTGGCTCTGAGCACCACCGCGAGCTTTAAGGCCACCGTGGGGGCAGGGACCGTCATCACGCGGGTGACCCTGCTGCGGGCGGGCTCAACGACCCACGTCAACAACCTCGAGCAAAACTTTCAGACCCTGTCCTTCACCCAGGCCGGCCAGACCCTGACCATCAAGAGCCCAACCAACCGGAACTACACGCTGCCCGGCTATTATCTGTTGTTCGTCTTTGCGCAGAATGGCGCGCCATCGGAAGCAAAGATGATCAAGATTACCGGGTAACTCCCTGGCAGGAACCGGGCAGGGGTTGTCAACGCCCGCTCCTGCCCGGCAATCGTTCAGGGCTTGCGCTCGTTGTTCTCCGGCGGCGGAAGATCGTCGTCATCGAACAGGATGCGGTTGGCGGCGCCGTCGAGATCGTCAAACTGCCCGCTCTTCAGCGCCCACAAGAACGCCGCCAGCCCGAGCAAGCCGAGACCCAGCGCCGCGGGGATCAGCCACAGCAGGACGTCCATCAGACGCGGTCGCGGTTCAGCCGCAAGGCGTTGGCGATCACCAGCAGCGACGACGTGGACATGGCGACGGCGGCGAGCAGCGGCGTGACCAGGCCGGCGACGGCCAGCGGCAGGGCCAGCAGGTTATAGCCCAGGGAAAGCGCGAGGTTTTGTTTGACGATCGCCTGCGCGCGCCGGGCGACGCCGATGACCTCGATGACCGGCCACAGCTTCGCCCCCTGGAACACCGCGTCCGCTGCGGTCTGGGCAACGTCGATGGCGGTGGACGGCGACAGCGAGGCGTGGGCGGCCGCCAGCGCCGGGGCATCGTTCAGACCGTCGCCGATCATCAGCGTGCGCTTTCCTTCCGCCGCCAGTGCCGTCAGTCTCGCCAGCTTGTCGGCCGGCCGCAATCCCGCGTCCCACCGGGTGATGCCGACGGCGCGCGCGGCGTCCCGCACCACGGCGGGCCGGTCGCCGGAAAGCAGCAGCACAGAACAGTCCCGGTGGCCGAGGTCCTTGACGACCGCGGCCGCATCGGCACGGAGTTCGTCCTCGAACCGGAAGCGGACCGGTGGCCGGCCGGGGCGGAGAAAGCAGAGCTCGGGCAGCGGGTTGTCGCCAGGGTCAGCATCGGCTGGGGATTGCAGGCCGCAGAATGCGGCGCTGCCGAGCCGAACGAGGCCCTCGGCGGTCTGCCGCTCCAGTCCGCGGCCCGAGACCTCGCGGACGTTTGCGGCGGCAAGGGGCGGAGGGCCGGCGGCTTCGCAGGCCTCGACCAGGGCGCGCGACAGGGGATGCCGGCTTGCCAGCGCCAGCCCCGCGGCCTCCTGCAGCGTCGTGCGATCATGGGTCGGATCAGGCAGCAACCGCGGCCGCCCTTCGGTGAGGGTCCCGGTCTTGTCGAAGACGACGGTGTCCGTCTGCGCCACGCGCTCCAAGGCGGTCGCCGACTTCAGCAGGATTCCCCGGCGAAGCAGCCGGCCGGTGGCGACCACCTGCACCACCGGCACGGCAAGGCCGAGCGCGCATGGACAGGTGATGATGAGAACGGCGATGGCGTTCATCGTGGCTTGCTGCCAGGGAACGCTGAACCCGATCCACCACAGCAGGAACGTCGCCAGTGCCGCGGTATGGATCACCGGAGCGTAGAGGCGCGCCACCCGATCGGCGAGCGCGACATAGCGTCCGCGCTGCTGTTCCGCCAGTTCGACCTGGCGCGCAATCTCGGCGAGAAGGGTGCCGTCGCCGACTGCCGCAACTTCGATGAGGAGCGGTGCCCCCTGGTTGAGCGTCCCGGCGAAGACCAGGCCCCCCGGATGAATGGCCTTCGGGATGCTTTCCCCGTCGATCAGGCTCGTATCGATCGTGCTGTCGCCTTCGAGCACCCGCCCATCGACGGCGACGCGCTCTCCGGCTGCCGCCAGGACGCGGGCGCCGGGGGTAACGCAGGCGGGCGGCAGTACCTGCCGGGTGCCGTCCGGCCTGACGACGGTCACCGCGCGTGCCGCCAGCGCCAGCAGCTGCTCCGCCGAGGAGCGCGCCTGGCCTCGCGCCCGGCGATCGAGGTAGCGGCCGATCAGCAGGAAAAACAGCAGGCTGATCGCTGCGTCGAAATAAGCGTGTTCGGCCCCCGCCATCGTCTGCTGCAGGCTCATCCCTGCGGCGAGGAGGACGCCGATCGAGATGGGCACATCCATGTTGACGCGGCGCGCCCGCAGCGCACCCCAGGCCGTCCGGAAGAACGGCCGCCCGGCGTAGGCAATTGCCGGAAGGGCGATCAGCGCCGACAGCCAGTGGAACAAGGTCCGTGTTCCCGGTCCCATCCCCTCGCCGTGGCCGGCCCAGATCGAGACCGACAGCAGCATGACGTTGCCGGCGGCAAACCCGGCCACGGCCATTGCCCGCAGCAGTTGCTTTTCCTCGTGACGCCCACCCGCATCCAGGCAGGCCGGATCGTATGGCACCAGCCGGTAGCCAAGCCGGGAGACCGTGGCCACCAGGCCTTCGGCCGTGGCTGCGGAGGGACGCCAACGCATCTGCAGGCGGCGGGTCGTCATGTTGATGCGGGCGGCGAGCACGCCCGGCTGGCGGGTGAGCACCGCCTCGATCAGCCAGACACAGGCGGCACACTGCACACCCTCAACCAGCAGGCTGATCGAGGCGGTGCCGTCATCGGCAAGATGGACCCAGGTTGCGAGATCGAGCAGCGAAGGCTCGGTCTCGGGACGAAGCGACCGCTGCTGCGGATCAAGGGTGCGCTTGCGATAATAGGCATCGAGGCCGAGGCCCGACACCATTGCATAGGCCGCCTCGCAACCGGAGCAGCAGAACGCCAGACCGGATCCGGCGCCCATCTGGGCGAGAGCGCCGCAGTGAGCACACGCCGAGAGAGTCGTTCGTCCGTGGCCTTCGCCCTCGACGGAGGACGGCGCGATCCTGGAACGGGAGCTGGCGTCGCTCGCGAACGGCGCCAAGCCTTCCATCATCGCACGACGATCCGCCGCGTCGCCTGAAACTCCTCCTCGTCCCCCCGCCGCGCCGAGACGCGAACATCCCACTGGCCGGGAAGCGGCAGGCTCGCTTGCGCTCCGTACTCGCCGCGGCCGCGCGGCTCCAGTTCGATCTGCGCATCAAGGCCGGCGCGCGTCGGGCGAACCAGAGCGGCGGTGACGTCCAGGCCGCGCAACGGCTCTCCCGCCTTGTCCCGGAGGGTCACCACCAATTCACCCTCGCGGTGGCCCCCCGCGCCTTCCTCCACAGGATGCGGCGCGTAGCGGACGCCGACGCTCCAGCCGCGGGCCTCCTGGGCGCGGGCGGCTGCAAGCGTCTCGTTGTACTTGATGCCCTTCTGGTAGGCGTCCTCGGTCTCAAGCCCGGGGAAGGTCCCGACGGCGTACACCGCCAGCATAATGTTGACCGCGATCACCAGCACCATGCCGACGACGAAGGTCCAGGGGTACCACCACCCATCCGGGCGCAGCTTGGCCACCGGCGTCAACTTCCCGCGCCCGTAAACAGAGGCGTGCGCTCGTCGTGGGTCGCCGGTGCGTTGAACACCGCATTGTATTCAACGTTCTCCCGAGTTTTCTGATCAATCAGGTAGAACTTGAAGTTTGTCATCTTCCCGGCCAAGCTCTCCGGTGGTGCCTTGACGAACAGCTTGAAGGTGCCGATCTCGTCCGGCCCCACATTCAGTTCGAGATAGGGGCCGCTGTCCTGATGCCGGCCGAGGATGCTGATTTCGCCGCCGACAAGGCCATCGGTTGCGAGAATGTAGCTCTTGGGTTCCCGCCGCATGTTCAGGATTTTGAAGGTGAAGCCGTTGCGGATCGACCCGTCCGAGAGCTTGACGAACAGCGGCTGGCGGTCGGGGATCACGTTGACCTCCAGGCGGGATCGTGTTGACAGACTGAAGGTCATCACGCCTGCGACGACCGCGAGCAACGCCAGATAGGCGAGAATCCGCGGCCTGAAGAGCCGGATGCGCGTCTTTTCGCCGCGCGACCGGGCGATCTGGTTGTTGATCGAGTCATAGGTGATGAGCTCTGGCGGCAGGCCGAAGCGCGGCATCACGGTGTTGCACGCGTCAATGCACAGACCGCAGCCGATGCAGGCCATTTGCTGGCCCTTGCGGATGTCGACCCCGGTCGGACAAACCTGCCAGCACATGCCGCAGTCGACACAATGGCCGCGACCTTCGAACGACTGACCCTTGCGCGCCCCGCCGCGCGGCTCGCCGCGCCACTCCTCGTAGGTGACGATCAGCGAGTCTTCATCGAACATCGCACCCTGGAAGCGCGGCCAGGGGCACATGTAGATGCACACCTGTTCGCGCGCCCAGCCGGCAAGAACATACGTGGTCGCAGTGAACAAAAAGATGAAGCCATAGACCGACCCGGACAGCTCGCCCGTCGCGAAATCCCGAACAAGGCTTGGCGCGTCGTAGAAGTACATGATCCAGGCGCCGCCCGTGGCCAGCCCGATCAGCAGCCAGGCGCCGTGCTTCAACAGCTTTTTCTGAATCTTGGCGAAGCTCAGCGGCGCCCGGTCGAGCCGGATGCGGGCGTTGCGGTCGCCCTCGATCTTTCGTTCGACCCACATGAACAGGTCGGTCCAGACCGTCTGCGGACAGGTGAAGCCGCACCAGACGCGCCCCGCCCAGGCCGTGACCAGAAACAGACCGACGGCGCCCAGGATCAGCAGCCCGGTCAGGTAATAGACTTCCTGCGGCCAGATCTCGAGGCCGAAGAAGTAAGCACGACGGCCGGGCATGTCGATGAGCAGCGCCTGATCCGGCGCGCCCGGGCCGCGATCCCAGCGGATCCAGGGAGCGACATAATATAGGCCAAGGAGGACGGCGACGACCCACCACTTAATCCGGCGCCAGCGACCGCCAATCGCCCGTGAATAGATCTTGATCCGATTGGCAAACAGCTCCTGTTTCGGCGCTGGCGGTTCGCCGGCGGGGTTGCGCGGCGGCGACTCGGCTCGATCTCCGGTTTCAATGCTGTCGGCCACGGCTGTTTGGGCGTTCGCCATTCTTAACCAGTCCTGTTCTCTGCTCGGTGGACCCGGCCAGTGTCATGGTCAAGGCCACGCTTATGCGAACAGGGAGGCTGGACGGAACACTCCGCCGCGCCTCCCCCTGTTGCTGTGGGCGAT
>DAIQPV010000225.1:2881-5651 GCA_036787145.1 Rhodospirillales bacterium | reverse complement strand
GAATCCCGCCGCAGCCCTTCGATGAACTTGTGCATCTGCTCGTGCACCATCGTGTGGTAGGTGATGTCGTGCTCGAACTTGCGCTTCTGCTCGGCTGTCGGCAGATCGCCGTAAAGCAGCAGATAACAGCACTCCATGAAGTCCGAGTGGTCGGCGAGCTGTTCGATGGGGTAGCCACGGTACAGCAGGATTCCCGCGTCGCCGTCGATATAGGTGATGGAGGACTCGCAGCTTCCGGTGGACGTGTACCCGGGGTCGAAGGTGAAGTACCCGGTCTCCTGATAGAGCTTTCGGACGTCGATCACGTCCGGTCCCACCGAACCCTTCAGCACCGGCAGCTCGAAGCGGCGACCGGTGGCATTATCAATCACAGTGACTGTGTCGTTTGTCGTGCGAGCGGCCGCCTTCTCACTCATCGGCGCAATTCCCTTTTCTAGATCAAATCCAAATCATCGTCCCAAGCGACGGGTCCACCCACGGGTCCCCCTAATGGCATCGGGCAGAGGTCGCCGAGGCGCCCGGCATCTGCTCCGTTTGACTTGGCGGCAGGACAGACCTCAGCCGCAATAAGCTCAACTCGCGTCCCAAAGTATCCATAACGTCGAAGATTGGCGGTGACACCGTAGCACCGGTGAGAGCGGCGCGCATCGGCTGAGCCAGATCCCCCAGTTTGAGCGGCGGCTCCTCCGTCGCTTCCGCCACGTGCGCGCGCACGACCGCCTCCAGCGAGGCCGCCGTCCAGTCCTCCAGGCCTTCCAGCGCCGGCAGCAGCCGGCTCACACGCCCGATCGCCGTGCCGCCCAGCACCGCACGGGCCTTCGCGGTCGTCTCCGGCACGCCGTCGTCCACATAGAACAGGGCATTCTCGGCGAGTTCCGCGATTGTTTTCGCCCGTTCGCGCAGGCCGGCCAGGCCGCGCCTCAGCCGGATGCGGGCCGCGTCCGAGGCAGGACGGCCCCGCCGCTGCTCGATGGCGGCTTCCACCAGCGTCGCCAGCCTCTCCGGCTCGGCGCGGCGCAGGTAATGGGCATTCAGATGATCCAGCTTGGCGAAATCGAAACGGGCCGGAGACCGGCCGACTGCGGGCAGATCAAACCAGGCGATCGCCTGATCACGATCGATGATCTCGTCGTCGCCGTGGCTCCAGCCGAGGCGCAGAAGATAATTGCATAATGCCTCCGGCAGATAGCCCATGTCGCGGTAGGCCTCGACGCCGAGAGCCCCATGCCGCTTTGACAACTTTGCCCCATCCGGCCCGTGGATCAACGGCACATGCGCGAACTCCGGCGGCGACCAGCCTAGGGCTCGGTAGAGCTGGTGCTGCCGGAAGGCGTTGGAAAGGTGGTCATCGCCTCGGATCACGTGGGTTACGCCCATATCGTGGTCGTCGACGACGACCGCCAACATGTAAGTGGGAGTGCCATCGGCTCTTAACAGGATCATATCGTCAAGCTGCTCGTCGGCAACGGTGACGTCCCCCTGGACCAGGTCGTGGATCTGGGTCAGGCCTCCGGATGGCGCGCGCAGCCGGATCACCGGCGCGACGCCCGGCGGCGCCTCGGATGGGTCACGGTCGCGCCAGCGCCCGTCATAACGGAAAGGCTGGCCCTCGGCCCTGGCGCGCTCGCGCATCGCCGCCAGTTCCTCGACCGAGGCCCAACACCGGTACGCATGGCCCGTCTCCAGCAGGCGATGCGCCGCCGCAATATGGTTCGGCGCGCGCTCCGACTGCAGCACCGCTTCGCCATCCCACTCCAGGCCCAACCAGCGCAGGCCCTCGAAAATGGCGTCGACCGCTGCTTTTGTTGATCGCAGGCGGTCGGTGTCCTCGACTCTCAGCAGGAACCGACCGCCGCAGCTGCGGGCATACAGCCAGTTGAACAGAGCGGTGCGGGCCCCCCCGATATGCAGGAAGCCCGTGGGGGAGGGGGCAAAGCGGGTAATGATGGACATCCAGCCTGCGAGTCTCGGTGAATCCAGTGTGGCCGAAGCGCACGTCTATCATATTTCGCGCTGCCTGGCACATGGACAAGTCCCTCGCAACGTTGATGGGCTAACAGGCTCGGATCGGAAAGGAGAGGGGGCCCGCGCGGCAGGTGGCCGCCTCGATTGAGTGCCCCAAATAGGGCGCCGCTGGTCCACGTCGCCATCTAAAAAATTGTATTTTTCTGGCGTGTTCTTCGTGTATGCTGCGGTTATATACCCCATATGAGGGTTCTTTGACGGACCCGTCCGTTGCCGTGTGTCTTATGGACGGCTGCACGATTCAGCTTTTTTGGCAAAGGAGGCCTGATGGCGGTTTGCGAGGAAGAGCGATCCCCGCTGGGAACGGATGTCTCCCCGCGGGGCCATCGTCCCTCTGCGCTGCAGCCCATACCTGTTGGACCGCAAGGTGCGAAGGAACAATTCAAATCAAGTGGAAAGAAGCAAACGCGGCAGTTTGACGTCATCGCAAGTCCGACTTGACCCACATCCGACGATAAGACGGGGAAGCCGATGAAAAACGAGCCAATTGTCCTAAACCGGCGCGGTCGCTTGCCCAGGCCGGCGGTCACCCTATCGGCGGAGGCGCCTCAGCAGCAGCGGCCGGGAGGAGGGGGCCAGGAGCCCCCGCCGTTCCTGCTGGACGAGATTGCGCGCGAGGAGTGGGCTCGCGTTTCCGGCGTCTTGCCGAACGAAGCCACCGCCTCGCTGGCTTCCCGAACGCTGCTCGCTGGTTACTGCAGTGCGGTCGCCCGAGCCGTGCGCGCCGAACAGACGCTCGCTGCCG
>DAIQPV010000225.1:0-2871 GCA_036787145.1 Rhodospirillales bacterium | reverse complement strand
GGAGCCACGATCCGGCGTCGTCATCCCGCTGTTCATGACGCCGAGCAAGGTTGGACATCAGCACGCCGACTCGCGAAGCAGCTCGGCATCATAGGAGGGGCTGCCGTTGCGCAAGACCTGTCTGGAGCCCGACGCGGCCTTTTCAAGTAATGAGCACTGGTTCAGCGACCAGGAGGCCGAACGCGCCACGTTTTTTCTGGAAGAGTTCTGCAGACACGTGAAGGGGCAATTGGCAGGAGATGGTCTCCGCCTGGAGCAGTGGCAAAGGAACCTGACGCGGGAGCTGTTTGGCTGGAAAAGACAGAACGGCACCCGCCGCTTCCGTTACGTCTGGATCGAGGCGCCATGCAAGGCGGGGAAGACAACGTTCCTGGCTTCCCTGGGGCTCTACATGCTGGTCGTCGATCCGGAGCCTGGCGCCGAGATCGTCATTGCCGCGGGAAACACCGAGCAGGCCAGCGTGTGCTTCAACATCGCTCGGGAAATGGTCCTGCGCGACCCGGACCTTTCAACGGTGTGCCGCACCTACCGTAACCGTCTCGTCTACAAGGACGCCCATTTGCGGGTCATTTCCTCGCGTCATGAAGCTGTCAGCGGCAGCAATATTTCCTGCCTGCTGTTTGATGATGTCTCTCTTCAGCCGTCCCGGGAGCTGCATGACAGACTCATCACCAGCATGGCCGCCCGTTCGCAGCCCCTGACCCTGTACGCAACCGCGGCCGGCTCCGACCGGACGTTGCTTGCCTGGGAACTTCATGACTATGCCAGCAGGATCCGGTCTGGACTCATTGATGACCCGGCGTGGCTGGTCCAGATCTTCGGTGCGCCGGCGAACGCCGACTGGCGGGACCCGCAGGTCTGGCGCGATGCCCATCCCGGCATCGGCGTGAGTGTTACAGAGGAGTTCATCACCGAAGAATTCCGACGGGCCCAGCAGACGCCTGGCTTCGCCGGCACTTTCCGCCAGCTCTATCTCAATATCTGGGGTCAGGAGCGGGTTCGTTGGCTGGACATGGACAGTTGGGACGCGTGCGACGGACGACCGCTCAATCCCGCCGAACTGGCGGGCCGGGAATGCCACGCCGGGCTCGACCTCAGCACAACGACCGACCTGACAGCACTGGTCCTGGTGTTTCGGGATGATGATGGTGGATACACTGTCCTCCCTTATGCGTTCTGCCCGGCAGAAACGATCCGGCAGCGGCAACGGCGGGATCGGGTAGACTACGCTTCCTGGCTTGAACAGGGTTATCTTATCGCCACCGAGGGCAACACCGTGGATCACGCGGTGATCCGCCGGAAAATTCTGGAGATCGGTCGGCAGTTCCGCTTGCGTGAGCTTGCCTACGATCGCTGGAACTCGTCGATGCTGGTCAATCAGCTGATCAACGATGGCGTCAACTGTGTCCCGGTGGCCCAGAGCAATGGCGCGATGAATGGTCCGGCACGCGAATTGGAGCGCGTCATCGCCGACAGACATCTGCGGCATGGCGGACATCCGGTCTTGCGCTGGTGCGCGGCCAACGCCATCGCCCACGTCGATGCCACCGGAGATATCCGACCGAGCAAGAGCAAAAGCGCCGAGCGCATCGATCTTGTCGTGGCCTTGCTCATGGGCATCTCCCGACACCTCATCGGACCGCGCACGCGCCCGGCGCGACGCCAGCTCTCTCTTCTCGGCTGGCCGGATGAGACACGGGACAGCCACAAGAAATTATAGATCGCATAATATGTATTATGATAAATTATGAAGACCCAACGCTTCAACCTGTTACCACACACCGTCGCTGCCCAGGTTTGCCTTTGAAAACAGCCTCAGGAAGTTGGCGCCCGTCGCTCTTTCCATGTCCGCCGCGGGCGCATCCCGGCAAGCGGCAAGCGCCGCCAGCGTATGGCCGACGTAGCCGGGCTCGTTGCGCCGCCCGCGCATCGGCACCGGCGCAAGGTATGGCGCGTCCGTCTCGACCAGCAGACGGTCCTCCGGCAGCCCGGACGCGATGGCGCGCAAGGCGTCGCTTTTCTTGAACGTCAGGATGCCGGAAAACGAAATGTACATCCCCAGCCGGACAGCCGTCGCCGCAAGCGCCGGACCGGAGCTGAAGCAATGCAGGACACCGCCGAAACCACCGGCCGCGTGTTCCTCGAAGAGAATGTCCCCCATCGTCTCATCGGCATCCCGCGTGTGCACCACCAGCGGCAACCCCGTCTCCCGCGCGGCCCGAATGTGCTCGCGAAACACAGCGATCTGAATGTCCTGCGGGCTCTTATTGTAGTAGAAGTCGAGGCCGCATTCGCCAATGCCGACCACTTTCGGATGCGCGGCCAGCCGAACCAGCTCAGCGGCGGTCAGCGTCTCGGCATCCGATGCATCATGCGGATGCACGCCAACCGTGCAGAACACCATGGAGTGCCGCTCCGCAATCTCGATCAGCCGCGGAAATCCCGCCAGCGAGGTCGAGATGGTGAGCATGGCGACCACGCCGGCGTTCCGCGCCCGCCCGACGACGGCGTCGATTTCTCCTTCGAAATCCGCGTGATCCAGATGGCAGTGGCTATCAATCAGCATGAGCGGGCGGCCTAGGAAGAAGCGGCGCGATCGTCCTCGACGAACCGCGGGAAAACGCCGACCGGAGGCGGCACCGGCAGGTCCGACAACAGCACCCCCTCGGCCGAGATCGTCTCGAAACCCCGCGACTCCGCCGGAACCCCCAACTGATCCAGCATCCTGCCCGCCGAGTCAGGCATGAAGGGCTGCGCCAGGGTGGCAAGCCTGCGGATTGTCTCCGCCGCCACGTAGAGCACGGTTCGCATTCGCTCCGGATCCGTCTTGCGCAAAGTCCATGGTGCCTGCCTGGCCACATAGCCGTTGGC
>DAIQPV010000224.1:5018-5679 GCA_036787145.1 Rhodospirillales bacterium | reverse complement strand
GAGATGGCTCCGGGCACCGAAGGCGGCGTCACCCGGCACATGCCCGATGGCGCGGTGATGTCGATCTATGATGCCTCGATGCTCTATCAGGCGGACGACATCCCGCTGATGGTCTTTGCCGGCGCCGAGTATGGCACCGGTTCCTCCCGCGACTGGGCGGCCAAGGGCACCCGTCTCCTCGGGGTGAAGGCCGTCGTTGCCGAAAGCTTCGAGCGGATCCATCGCTCCAACCTCGTCGGCATGGGAATCCTGCCGCTGCAGTTCAAGCCGGGAACGAGCCGCAAGACGCTGCGCCTGGACGGCAGCGAGACATTCGATATCACCGGCCTCGACGGCGAGATCAAACCGCTGATGGACGTCTCGCTGACCGTACACCGCGCGGCCGGAGACGCCGAAACGGTGCCATTGACCTGCCGGATCGACACTCTCGACGAGATCGAATACTACCGGAGCAGCGGTATCCTGCAGTACGTGCTGCGACGCCTCGCAACGGCGGCCTGAGGGCGCGGCGGGCCGGGCGGTCCCGCGGACTCCCTCTCACCGTGGTGTGATTGGCTCTGTGCCTGCCCCGGCGGTACGACTTGCAGATGCTCGTTGGGTGCCTCCGGAAAGCGGCGTTCTTCCTTTCGGTCACTGTCGCGGCTTCGCCCGCCGCGGCCGC
>DAIQPV010000224.1:0-5008 GCA_036787145.1 Rhodospirillales bacterium | reverse complement strand
CTGACGGTTGTTGAGCTCTTTACGTCGCAGGGCTGTTCTTCCTGCCCAACGGCCGACGCCCTGCTTCGGGAACTGGCGGCCGACCCACATCTTCTGCCGCTGTCCGAGCATGTCGATTATTGGGACTACCTCGGATGGAGCGATCCGTTTGCCCGCCCTGAACTGACGCATCGGCAGCGGGCGTATGCGCGGCGGCTGGGGTTGAGCTATGTCTACACGCCTCAGTTCATCGTCCAAGGGATGGCCCAGCCGGCATCGCGGGATCCGGCGACGGTGTTCAAGCTGATCGATGACGCGCAGTCCCTTCCCCCGCCGGTGGCTTTTGACGTTGTGCACGGCGCGGAGGGGCGCCTGGTGGCTCGTCTTGAACAGGCCAATCTTTCTCAAGAGGCGGATATCTGGCTGATTCAGTTCGATCCGGAACACGTCACGGTGGTCTCGCATGGCGAGAACCGCGGACGGTCGGTCCGCAACGTCAATGTTGTGCGCGAATTGACGCTTCTTTCGCGATGGTCCGGCGAGGCTAAGTCCATCCCTCTTTGGGGCGGCTCGCCGCGTGATGGCAACTACGCGGTTCTGGTCCAGCAAGGTGAAGCCGGACCTATCCTTGGCGCGGCACGGTTCCGGGTTCCGGCGCGCTGAGTTGTACCCGCTGAGTGATCGTGAAGACGACAGTCTTCCAACGCGCTTGTTTCGCTAGCCGCCAGTCGCTATATTACCTCTGCTCGTGTAAGTTTACCTTAGTAAGGCGAGCGCGCCCAGGTCGGTGGTGACCGACCCCCGAGGAGGTTGGGCGTAGGCGGGGCAGGTGCGTCTGACTTATAACAAGAAAAGCTGCGACAATCATGAAATGATTGGCCACTGGTCGGCTTGGTGAGACGGCATTTGCGAGCGACGGCGTCGCTCGAGGAAGGGAGGTAGATGTGCTGGAGGTCCTCAGCCAGCGGTTCCCGCACTGCCATTTGCACCCTGCGAAAGGAGCACCGCGTCCGCATCGCTTCACAAGGGAGATGTACGCGGAAGGTGGCGTCGAGCCTCGCCTGGAAGAGTTGCTTACGGATCCGCTGACAGAAGCTCTGATGCGCCGCGACGGTGTGAGTGTCGGAAGCCTTCGGGAACTGATCACCAGCACGCGCAAGGGCTTGCGGCAGCGCGAAGCGGCCGTGTGAGGCGCAGCTGCGCAGTCGGGTCTGCCTGGACCCACGAGACATCTGCATAGCGGCGGGTCACCCCTGCCGACCGCACTTTCTTTCGTCGGAGCCCGGACGGAGCCGCTGATCCCGCGCCTGCAGGAGCGTCCAGGCCGCGTCGTACAGTGCCACCGCGTCGGCAACTCCGGGTTGCTCGATTTGGGCGTGATCGAGGCCGTCAACCAGATAAAGATGGGCGTTCGCCGGGGCGATCGCCGCCGCCAGCGCCTCGCTCTGTTGCGCCGGAATGATCCGATCCTGGCGGTCATGGATCAGGATGAGAACGACGGGCACATCGGTCAGGTCGCTCCGCTTCAGATCGAGCTTGGCAATCTCTTCGCGCAGCCGGGCCGGCAGCGAAGCGAGCAGTGACGGGACACGATCGGGATCGCGATTGGCGATGAGCGCGTAGACCGCAAGCCCATCGGGACCCAGCGTTGCGACGAGATCCTCGATCGGCGCATCTTTGTCATCCAGCTTCCGGCTGGCAATTTCGGTAAGCGCCGCCTGATCGCGCGGATCATCGAGGCGGCTGGCATTCGAGCGGACGAAGATCCACTTGCCATAGGCTTTTGGCGGCCGGTAGGTCCACGGCCCTGTCGGCTCCTCCCGGAACCAGCCGGTGGTGATGTAGGTGATCAGCGCTTCCAGATCCCAGTAAGCGCCGATGCCGAGGAAGAAGTCGACACGGCCGCGGACGCCCGGCCCGGTCAGCGCAATGACCGCGGGGCCGACCGCGAAGGACACCGCCGCAATCCCGAGCGGTTGCGTGGGCGAGCCCTCGTCCAGATATCGGGCGCCGTCGGCAATCGGCCCGGCATCCAGCGCCGTCACCTGAAGGGCCCGCATCCCGGGCAGGTCCGGCACCAGGACCTTGAAGCGAGCCCGGGAAAGCGTCATGGCGAAATCGACGAGCCGGGCATCGTCGCGTCCGCGCGGCGTCAGGCCGGGCACCAGCACGAGGCCGGCCTTCGCCGGCTCACCCGGTACATACAGGTCCGCGTCATGCTGGCGGCCGTCGACGGCAAACCGGATGAACGTGCGATCCGGCCGCGGCGTCGCTGCCTTGAGTGCGCTCGGCCGGTGCCCGGCCTCGATGTCCCCCAGGATCCGCACCGCCTCCAGGCTTCGGGAAGGAGAGCACGCGCCCACCGCGGTCAACAGCGGTGCAGCCCATAGCAGCAGCGCCGCTGACGCTCGGACGATCCGGTCGATCCGAATTCCCGACCGGCGGTCGCACCCCGCCGGCGTCTGGTGCGGGCAGCAGGATCCTACTGCATCCATGTCGCCGCGTATTGCCGCAGCCCGGTCTGCATCTGCGTGTCGAACTCCGCCATGGCGGCAACGATCATCTCCGACCAGAACAGGCTGCGCTCTTCCGCCGTCGCCCCCTCCTTCAGATCGCGAACCCGCGACACCTTTGCCGTAAAGCCGTCCAGTCTTGCTCCCGTTTCATCCAGGAACTCCAGCTGCGCTTCCAGCGTCACCGTCCAGCGTTGCGCCGGCTCGGTGGTCAGCGCGCCGGAAAGGCCGCCAGTGCGCGGCAGATTTTCGGCCATCACCGGCGCCGAGAGGATGGTGAACCGGGCAACATTCTCGTTGCCGTTGGAGCGAAGACGCTGCTGCGCCCACTTGATCAGGGCTTCCTGCGGCGTCGGTGTCACCGAACGCTCGATATTCGGCGGAGCGATCTCCGGCCGATAGCGTGAGTCGATTTCGGCCACCCGGACATTCAGCAGAATGGGTGGACTCTGGCTGAAGTCGAGGACCGGCGCCGGCCTGACCGGCGTGGTCTCGCTGCAGCCGGAAAGAGTGGTGGCAGACGTCACAACCAGGACCAGCAGCAAGCACCAGACGCGCATGATCATCAGTCCTCGGCAGCACTTTTGTTGGGAAGCGAAAAGCCATCCAGCCGGGCGAGCGCCGGCTCGTCGAACGCGTATTCAGCCTTACAGAACTCACAGGTGACGCGCAACAGGCCGTCTTCCCGCATCGTCATCAGCTCTGCCATCGGGAACGACCGCAGCGTTCGCTCGACCTTCTCCCGGGAACAGCGGCAGCGGTGACGAAGCACGCGAGCGCGGTAAAGCCGGACGCCGTCTTCATGGAACAGACGGTAGAGCAGATCCGCGGATGAAAGACCCGCCGCTAACAGCTCGGCAGGTGTTGCGCTGCTCATCAGGATGACCGCCCGGCGCCAGTCGTCCTCGGCCGCATCGGAGTCGATGATCGACGGTGCGGCCGGCAGCCGCTGAAGCATCAGGGCCGCGGCATGCCAGCCCGGCTGCAAGGGCGGCGTGGCCGAGGCGCACAGCAGGATCGCCGTCTCCAGTTGCTCGGACTGGCGGAAATAGGCATGGCAGCAGTCGCCGAGCGTTCTCCCCTCCATCGGCGTGATGCCCTGATAGCGGTCGGTGCCGGGCCCCTGGTCGACAGTGAAGGACATGAAGGCGGCCCCGAACAATCTCGGCACCGGGCCATCCGACGCTGTCAGCGCCTCGGGCAGCCGATCTTCGTCAAAGCGTGCATAGCCGCGCATGTCGCCGCTGCTGGTCACGTCCACGACCATCAGGCGAATCGGCCCGTCCCCCTGCAGCTGGAGTGTGAAAATGCCGTCGTACTTCAGACCGCTGGCGAGGACGGCGGCCATCGCCATCGCTTCGGCCAGCTGGCCCGCCACCGCCGGCGGATAGGCGTGTCCCGCAAGAACAGCCTCCACCGCCGGTCCAAGCCGGACGAGCCGGCCTCTCAGCCCTGGCGTCTCGATCTGGAACGGCTGCACGTGATCGCCGCGCGGCTGTTCATCAGCGACGATCACGGTGCCCTCCCTTTCCTGGCTTCAGCCGGACCGCTATCGCCCGGCACGGCCGGAAAACGATCAGGCCAGGCACCAGGCCAGGATGCCCTTTTGCACATGAAGGCGATTCTCCGCCTCATCCCAGACGACGGACTGCGGCCCATCCATGACGTCGTCGGTCACTTCCTGGCCACGGTGCGCCGGAAGGCAGTGCATGAACAGCGCGTCGGGCTTGGCGTGCTGCATCAAGTGTGCGTCCACCCGGTAAGGCGCAAGGTCGTTCAGGCGTTTGTCCGAATCCCCGCTCATTCCCATGGACACCCAGGTGTCGGTCACCACCAGATCGGCGCCATCGACCGCCTGCTGGGGCGTCGCAGCGAAGCTGACGTTGCCGCCTTCGGCCTGCACCCATTCGAGCAGGGTGCTCCTCTTGCGAAATGGCCTCGGGCAGGCCAACCGTAACTGGAAGCCGAACCGGACGGCCGCATGGACCCAGGAGCGGGCAACATTGTTGGCATCCCCGCTCCAGGCAACAGTGCGGCCTTCGATGCTGCCGCGGTGTTCCTCGTACGTCATCACGTCGGCCATGAGCTGGCAGGGATGAGACTCGTCGGTCAGCCCGTTGATCACCGGAACAGTTGCGAATTTCGCCAGCTCTTCCAGCTTCTGCGGATCACCGGTGCGGATCATGATCGCGTCCACGTAGCGGGAGAGCACGCGCGCGGTATCCGCCATCGTCTCGCCACGACCGAGCTGGGAGGCGGCGTCGCTGAGCAGGACGACATGGCCACCGAGCTGACGCATGCCGACCTCGAAGGAGACGCGGGTGCGCGTCGAAGGCTTTTCGAAGATCATGGCCAGCGTCAACCCGTCGAGCAGCGGCTTGCGCTGGGCGGACCCGCCGTCCTTCATCCGACCGGCCTTGACCCCACCGGCCTTGATCCGGGATCCGAGGTCCAGGATGTGGCGCAGCGTCTGCCTGTCGAAGCGGTCGAGGTCCAGGAAATGCCGGAGTGCCCTC
>DAIQPV010000223.1:0-5685 GCA_036787145.1 Rhodospirillales bacterium | reverse complement strand
AGGGAACAACGCAACGTGTCAGAAGACCAAAGAAAGGATGTTTGTTCACGCCGTCGTTTTCTCACTGCGGGTATTATCGGTGCGGCAAGTCTAGCCGCGGCTCCAGCGCTTGCTCGGAGCTCTGACGAATGGCTATACGACGGATTTACCTGGACCCGCCCCAAGCTGATTGTTGAGCGAGATATCGCATTTCGGCACCGCCATACCGGCGAAACGCTGAATACCGTTTACTACGCCAATGGCCGGTACATACCGTCGGCGCTGCGGGAGGTGAACTGGCTGTTGCGCGACTTCCGCAGCGACGAGGTCAAGGAGATTGACCCGCAGTTGCTTGACCTGCTCTACGCTGTCCGCCAGAGGCTGGAATCCAACGAGGCCTATGAGGTCTATTCCGGCTACCGGTCGCCCGAAACCAACGCGAAGCTGCGCCTGGAAGGCTGGGGGGTCGCTCGCAACAGCCTGCATATGCAAGGGATGGCGATCGACATCGGCTTGCCTGGCAGCGCGTCCCGCCACATCGCCAACTGCGCGCTGTCTCTTCAGCGAGGTGGTGTCGGCACCTACCGGCGGTCCAGTTTCGTGCACCTTGACGTAGGCGAAGTGCGCACCTGGCGCGGATAGGCTGATGGGCGTGGCGTTACCTCGGGCGCCGCGTGCCGCCGTCCGCCGTTCGTTCGCCGCTCATCGGGGCCTTGGATCCTGATCGTCGCGCGCATATCATAGCGTGGGACGCGCGCTTGGCGCGCGGCGCGGCTAGGCCTGCGGCTACAGAGGGCGGTGTCATGCGGGGGAATCTCGAGTTCGGCACGATCGAGCATCTCAGGATCGATGTCCTGTCAGAGACCGGCTGGTTTGACGACGCCGAGTTCAAGGCGACGATGACCGCGCACGGCGGCAGCGATCAAAGCCAGTACCGTATTCCATGGCGCGCGGACAACGCGGCGGGTTACGCGGCTTTGATCACGGCAGTGCTTCCGGGAGGCGAGGAGAAGCGCATTCTTCTCGATACGGGCTGGAATACCGAGTGGATGGACTGGGTTTATGCGCACCATGGCATCGACACGATGTTGGAGCGGGGCGAGATTGATCTTCTGATCCTCACCCACTGGCATCTCGATCACGTCTGGGGGATCGAATCGACACTCAAGCATGCTCCGGCGCTGCCGGTCATCGCTCCCGGCACCTGGCGGGCGGAGGACAGGGCGCTGCTGCGGGAGGGCGAAACTTTTGCCGCTGCCGATGGGAAGGGCCGGTTCACCGCGCTGTGCCGGAATGAGGCCCGCCACGAGGGGCCGCTGACCCTGACAACCAGCGATGGCGAGGACGGCCGCGGCATCTATTCTCCCTTTGCCGGCCTCGCCATTCGTCTCTTCGACGTGCCGATCCTGCTGCAGGTCCGCGGCGAGAATGTCCTCTATTTCAACGTGCGTGACCGGGGCATCGTCACGGTGACCGGGTGCGGTCATCCGGGGATCATGACGCTGCTCGATTTCGCGCGACAGAGCTTCCGCACCAGCCATCTCTACGGATGCTATGGCGGGCTGCACCTGTCGGTTTTCGATACCTGGAAGCCGGAGTTTGACGAGATCATCGAACAGGTGAAGGCCTTGGGGATGGAGAAGATGGGCTGCAATCACTGCACCGGCTGGATGTGGGCCGAGAAAGCGGCGACGCATGGCGTCCCCATCGTCCGGGGCAGCGACGCCTATCTTGCGTACCCAAAATGCGCGACTGCCGCCGGGAAGGGGAATTATGCCTTCCTCGGCAACGGCGACAGCGTCTCCTTCTAAACCTTCGCGCTTCGTTCCCGCGGGCATCGGGCTTCACCTCATGCCGGCGGGAAGCGTTCCGCGGCGGTGGCCCGGCTAAAGAACAGTTGCGCCAGCGGACTCGAAGTCTTAGCCGCCATCCTTTCGGCGGCCAGGGCCTTGGCGAGTGCCGACTGGCCGGAACGCAATGCCGCTTCGATCAGCGTCAGGTCCAGAACGTCACGCTGGGCGTGGCTGCCGCCGAAGCGGTGAGCAATGTTACGGACCGGACGGAGCAGCCGCATCACCTCGTCATAGTCTTCGTCCCCAAACGCACGGATGGCACGGGTGACCGGATCACCCACATCGCGCGTGAAGGCCGCATTGTCCGCCAATCCCTGCAGTGCTTCGGCCTGAGCGCTGAAAACGCGGTCTATGGCCTGGGATCGCCCGGCACCGACGAAGGCCATCATCGCGTGGGCGTCGTTGAAGGCATAGGTGCCGGCGTCCGCCAGAGGCTCCCAGTTGTCGGCGAGCGTGTCCCACCGGCGTCCGAGGTCCACGCCGCGCAGGTGCAGCCGCCAGAGCAGCGCCGAGGCATCGATCATGTCGAGGACAACAGCAGAGCGCTCGCCGTAGATCGGCCCGTCGAACAGGGCCAGGACTTCATCGACCTCGCCAAGGTCGAGATGATAGAGCGCGAGGTGCCACCAGATGTGGACGCGGAAGAAGCTGTCTTCGGACCACGCCGCGGAGTTTGCTCGGAGCCAGCCAATGCCGTCGCGCTGCCGGCCCTGCATCTCCATGACATGGGCAACGGCGTGCCAGCCCCATCCGCCGCGCGGCTCACTTTCGACCGCCCTGCGCCCGAAAGCTTCGGCAGTGGCATAGTCACCGTTTTCCTCGGCGCCGAAGGCGTACATGCCGAGCACGGCGTGGTGGCCGGGCATGCCGTCGTGCCATGCCGGCAACGCGCGTGCGATGCGATCGCGCAGCATTCGTGAGGCGCCGGTATAAAAATCAATCAGGTGCCCGGCCTGAAGTGCCAGCACATCGCGCGGATGTTCGATGGCGACGTCCTCGAGCGTTCGTCCGGCCGCCTGCCAGCAGCCATCGACCAATTGACCGACGGCATCGATATGGCCGCGCTCCCGCTGGTCGGCCGCGAGGGCAGCGGCGGCCCGATAACTCTCCCGGGCAACGGCGATCGCCTCGGGCTCGGTGCCGAGCAGGTGCAGATAGGCTCGCAGAACGTGCGCCATGACGAATTCAGGGTAGTCCCTGATCGCCCGATCGATCGTCGCCACCGGGTCGCCGATGTAACACTGCAACTGGTGAAGCGCCGTCTCGTACTGCCGCACGCCATCGGGGCCCGCACCTGTCACTGCCTGTCCCAGGCCGTCTCGATCGATCATTGCCAATCCTCCCGCACAAGGCCATCGCGGCGTTGCTCAGTCCGAAGCTTAGCGCGGCAACCCCTGCAGCATCGGCAATGATGCCACAGCTGGCGTCGGCCGTGAAATGGGCGAAACGCCGCAAAACCTGCCGGAAGTTCCTGGGCAATCGGGCCGTTCAACCGGGCCGTTCCAGGGCGTCGAGACCCGGACGAACACGCCCTCGGTCCCATGGGTCTCATCCGCACCAAATGCGTTGACCGGAAGGCGCGACCAGGAGTCCGTCGCTGGGTCCATCGCGGCGCAGCAACACGGTTGGCGCGCGGGCGGCGATTTGGTACACTCAATAGTTTACGTCGCGTGGTCCGGTTGCGGGCAGGGAGCGCGCGAGCCAAGAACAGAAGGCAGGGACGAAGGGCCTCTGGCGAATGGGCAGGATGCGCAACGGCGCCGCCGCGGCGGCGATCCTGGCCGGCGCGCTCATGGTCGCGCCGCCGGTCGCCGGGCAGACGCCCTTGGCGGCACCGAGGGACGACAGGACGCTGATCAACCCGAAGGCGTTCGACATGCACGCCGGCACCGCGCCGAAATCCACGATGCTGGCGGTGCCGCCGGCCGCACCGGGGACCACCGGCGAGAAGCAGCTCGATCTCAACATCGTCTATGCCGACAGCGCGATTTTTAATCCTGGGACCGGCCGCAAGGATCGCGTGCGCCTGCGCAGCTATGCCGGCAGCGAGGTTGACCCGCGCCGGCCGTACGTGGCGCCGACGATCGAGGTCGCTCCCGGCGATACCGTGCGCATCACGCTGCATAACAAGCTGCCGGCCGATCCGGCGTGCACGGCGGAGCACGAGGAGCCGAACAATCCGCACTGCTTCAACGGCACCAACCTGCACACCCACGGCGTGTGGGTCAGCCCGGCCGGCAATTCCGACAACGTGCTGCTGTCGATCAATCCCGGCGTCAGCTTTCAGTACGAATACAACATCCCGCCCGACCACCCGTCCGGCACCTTCTGGTATCACTCCCACCGGCATGGCTCCACCGCGCTGCAGGTCTCCAGCGGCATGGCCGGGGCGCTGATCGTCCGCGGCAACCGCCTGCCGTCCGGCTCAGCAAACGGCGACATCGACACGCTGCTCGTCAGCCGCGACGGCAAGCCGATGCCCGAGCGCATCCTGGTGATGCAGCAGATCCAGTACGCCTGCCTCGATGCGCAGGGTGCGATCAAGGTGGCGCGCAACGACGCGGGGGAAGTGATCGGCTGGCCCTGCGACGAGGGCGACGTCGGCGGTATCGAGTTTTACGACGATCCCGGCGGCAACGGCCTTTTTGGCCCCGGCACCTGGAACCAGTCCGGCCGCTACACCAGCATCAATGGGCTGGTGCTGCCAAAGTTCGTCGCCAGGGCCGGCGCGATCGAGCGGTGGCGTCTGATCCACGGCGGCGTCCGCGATACCATCAGCCTGGAACTGCGCGCGCTGAAGAAGGATGCGCCGACCATCGACCGGCTGAAGGCGGCCGACGCCGACCACTTCATCGGCGAGTTCTGCACCGGCGATCCGCTGCCCTATCATCTGATCGCCGCCGACGGACTGACGCTCGCCGCGGCGCGGCAAGTCACGCAGACGACGATGCAGCCTGGCTACCGCGAGGACGCCCTGGTCGTCTTCCCGGCGGCCGGCAAGTATTGCGTCATCAACGCGGCGATCCCGGCCTCGGCCAGCGCGGCGCGCGCCGCCGCCAATCGCCGCCTGCTGGGGGTCGTCCAGGTGGCGGACGGCCGGCCCGTGCCGGAGGTGGGCGCCTACGTCCGACGCCAGCTCGTCGCGGCGGCCCGCCGGGCGATGCCGGACACCGTCCGCGCGCAGGTGATCGGCGATCTGCAGAATGGCCTGAAGCTCACCCGGTTCGTGCCGTTGCCGGAGATCACCGAAGACCAGGTGACCGGCCGCCAGGAGCTTAGCTTCCTCATCGACACGAGCGTCGAGCCGCCGCGCTTCGGGGTCGGTAGTGCGGATTACCCGCCTCGGCCGTATGACCCGGCCCGGGTTGACCGGGTGCTAAAGCTCGGCGGGGTGGACGAATGGACGCTGCGCTCCGAGTTCGTCAGCCATCCGTTCCACATTCACGTCAACCCGTTCCAGATCGTCCGCATCCTCGATCCGCAGGGCCGCGACGTCAGCGCTTCAGGGGCGGTTGACGACGCCGGTGGCACGTCCGATCCCCAGTATCCGGGGCTCAAGGGCGTGTGGAAGGACACGCTGTGGATCAAGAGCCTGATCCCGCAGCTTCCCCCCCCGCAGGGCCTCTACACGATCGTGATGCGCACCCGCTATCAGCGTTACATCGGCGAGTACGTCTTGCACTGCCACATCCTCGATCACGAGGACCGCGGCATGATGGAAAACGTCCGCATCGATCCCCCCGACGGCAGCGGTGGGACCACCTCCCGGCACTGACGCCGGCCGTTCGGCAGCGGCAGTGATGATGGCGGTGGACCGCTGGCCTGTCACCCTCTTCGGGGGCGGGACCGGCTC
>DAIQPV010000222.1:0-5704 GCA_036787145.1 Rhodospirillales bacterium | reverse complement strand
AGATGAACTTGACGTGTTCCGGCGGCTCTTCCAGCGTCTTCAGCAGGGCATTGAAGGCTTTCTCGGAGAGCATGTGGACTTCGTCGATGATGTAGACCTTGAACCGGGCAAGCGCCGGCTTGTAGGGGACCCCGTCGAGCAGTTCGCGGATGTTGTCGACGCCGGTGTGGCTTGCCGCGTCCATCTCGATAACGTCGAGATGCCGGTCTTCGGCGATGGCGACACACTGCTCGCAGACGCCACAAGGCTCAATGGTGATACCGCCGTTGCCGTCGGCGCCGACGCAGTTCAGCGCGCGTGCGATGATCCGCGCTGTGGTCGTCTTGCCGACGCCGCGGACGCCCGCCAGCATGTAAGCATGGGCAATGCGGCCGGCACTGAACGCGTTCGACAGCGTGCGGACCAGCGCCCCCTGTCCGATCAATCCGCCAAAGTCAGACGGTCGATACTTTCGCGCCAGAACCCGGTATCGGGTATCGGCGGAGAGCGCAACGCTGCTCGATTCGGTTCCGGCCATCAAGCGCCGCCGTGAGAGAGGGAAAGTCCGACCGATCTTCGGCGAAGCGGGAGACTGAGCAACGACCCGAACCGAGACTCGTTACGGCTGCTTCCTTCCGGATCTGACCGGGTTGGCGAGGGATCCGTCCGCCGTCAGCCTCCCAACCGCAGTATATCGGCGAGCCGGCGTTGTTCGGCAAGCATCTTCCTCAGTTGCCCGGCCCTCCAGCCGCTTTCGCGGTGCGCCCGCCGCGAAGACTGACGATGCTCATCGGCGACCGGTCCGCGTTGCTGGACGAACGAGGCTGTGTCACGGTGTCAGAATGAAACTCGATTTTGGCTGCTCCGAATGGACGCTGGACCGCGCGGCTCACCGGCGCTTGGACGAGACATGGCTCCTGCAGCAACTGGACCATCCCGACAGCCGCTTCCTGCCATTCTGGCAGGATCACCTTCTGGTGGGAGGCGATAACGGCTCCCGGCTTGCCACGCTTCGCGGCGAACCGGCCCTTATGGCCAGGACCCATGCTGATGCCATCGTCTTCCTGGGCACGGGAGAAGGCGGACAGGCTTGGTTTGCCTGCGACGTTTCCGGCTGCTCCGAAGATCGCCTGACAGAGATGCAGGATGGCAGTGCGTTTCGCGAGCTCGGCCGCGTCATGACGTTGCTCGCCGGCCTCGAAGGTCCGGTGATCGCTTACTCGCGCTCGATCCTGCACTGGCACCGCCGCCATCGTTTCTGCGGCGCCTGCGGAAGTGCCACCGCGCCGGGCCAGGGTGGGCACGTGCGGACCTGCACCAACGCCGCGTGTCGGCTGGAGCATTTTCCGCGGACCGATCCGGTTGTCATCATGTTGGTCACGCGCGCCGACCCGCTCACCGGTGCGCCGGTCTGCCTGCTCGCGCGTCAGCAGAAGTGGATGCCCGGCCTGTTTTCGGCGCTTGCCGGTTTTGTCGAGCCTGGAGAAAGCGCTGAAGACGCGGTGCGTCGCGAGGTCCAGGAAGAGTCCGGTCTGAACGTCACCAAGCTCCAGTATCAGAAATCTCAGCCGTGGCCGTTTCCGACATCGCTGATGCTGGGATTTCGGGCAGGTGCTGGAGACGAACCACTGGCTTTCGATCGCCTGGAACTGGAAGATGCACGATGGTTTCGCCGCGACGAGATCGCCGACTTCCGTGCGCTGGGACTGCGGCTGCCGTTTCGAGGCACAATCGCCCGCGCGTTGATCGATGATTGGCTCGCCGAGGATTAGGTCCGCTCAGGTGCCGAGAGGGGAACATGCTGGAACCGCCGATTGTCCGGATCCGACCGGGGCGCCTCGCGGATGCGGAAGCCATTGCGCGGGTCTACGTCGAGGCCTGGCGGTCCGCTTACGCCGGGCTTGTCCCCAACACGGTCCTGGTCCGCATGTCGGCGAGCGCCCAGACCCGCGAATGGTCGCAACAGCTCTCTCGGCGGAACCTGGGCGACGCCGTGCTTGTCGCCGACCTTCCGGGCGCGGGCATCATCGGCTTCGGCAGCAGCGGCGCGGCCCGCAGCAGCCTTTTGCCGCACGCCGGCGAAGTCTTTACCCTTTACGTGGTGCCGGACCAGCAGGAACGCGGAATCGGCCGCGCTCTTCTGTTTCGCCTCTTCGGCGGGCTGGTTGATCGGGGATTGGACTCCGCGATCGTCTGGGTCCTCTCGCAGAATCCTGCGCGCTTCTTCTATGAAGCCATGGGCGGACGACGAATTGCGGCCAAGCAGGAACGCCTGTGGAACACGATCCTGGCGCAGACGGCCTACGGCTGGGACGATCTACGCCTGCTCCACAGCGGCGGCAATGGGAGCGACGACCACGGTCCCTCCTCCTGAGGCGATCTTCGCTACGAACGAATGGAGGGCGGCGCGGCATTGACGGGAGATGGCGCCGGCTCGGCCAGATCAAGCCGGGCGGCTCGTTGCCCGAGGCGGCGGGACAGCACGCCAATTCGCCGCACGTCCTCGGAGGCCTGTTCGAAATGGCGCAGCAAGGCTTCAGAGCGCTCGGCGATCGTCGCAACGTCCGCCTCCACGCCGCGCAGTTCGGACTGGATCAGACCCGCCTGCTCCTTCAAGCGAACGTCGCGCATGACGGCGCGAACGGTATTCAGCGTCGCCCATAGCGTTGTTGGTGAGACGATCCACACCTTCCGCCTGAACGACTCTTCCACCACGCCGCGAAAATTGGCGTGCAGTTCGGCGTAGACCGCCTCCGAAGGAAGAAACATCAGAGCCGAATCCGAAGTCTCGCCCGGCACGATGTAGCGGCCGGCGATGTCCCGGACGTGCTTCAGCAAGTCGGCGGAGAAGGCGCGACCGGCCCGCGCCTTCTCCGGCGGTTCGACGGCGGCCTGCAGCAACCGCCAGCTTTCGAGCGGAAACTTGGCGTCGATCGCCAGCACCCCCGGCGGATCGGGCAGTCGCAGCAGGCAGTCGGCGCGGCAGTTGTTGGCGAGGGTGACCTGGAAGCCGTACGCGTCGGCAGGCAGCACCGACGCGACCAGCGCTTCCAGTTGCACTTCGCCGAACGCGCCGCGTGCCTGCTTGTTGGCGAGAATATCCTGCAAGCCGGTGACCTGGGTCGAGAGCTGGGCGATCGTCTGCTGCGCCTCCCCGATCAGCGCCAGGCGTTCGTGAAGGCCACGCAGCGTTTCGTGCGTTCGCTCACTCTGCTGGAGCAGTCCTTCGCCCATCCGGCGGGCCAGCGTATCCAGCCTCTGGTCGAGGCCGATCTGCGTCTGCTGCAGGCGGCCCGACAGCATCGCCTGGCCTTCGCCCAGGCGCTCGGCGACGTCGGCCAGTCGAGCGACCTGCGCTGCCGTTGCCTCGTGCGCCCGCTCGCCGCGCAGGACCGTCACCAGCAGAGCCGCCAGGGCGGAGAGCGCCACGGCGGCAGCGATCGCGGCCCAGACCGCGCCTCCGCCCTGCGCCAGAGAGGAGAACAAATCGTGCATAACGGCAACCTTGCACCACCGCCCCGGTCAAAGCAAACTTCGCGACTGGTCCCCATCGGGGGAGGAGCCGTCCATGCGTCAACCTCTTGCCGTGTTCCTTGCCATGATCGCTGCAACGTCGGCCGCCTTGGCCGCTGATCTCACCCTGCCCGTTGAATCCCGTCGGCCACCGCTGATCCTCAGCATCTATCCGGACGGATGGGGGCTGGTGTGGGACCGCCGGAACGCCGACCTCGCAGCCGGCACAAACCGGCTGGTCTTCGAAGGAGTCAGTCCGCAGTTGCAGCCCTCGACGGCCCTGATCGACGCCGGGCCGGGCGTGCGTCTGGTCGATGTCGATTACGACTTTGCCCTCTTGACGCCGGAAGCGCTGCTTCGCCGCTCCGTCGGCAAAACGATCGGCGTCGTCCGAACGCATCCGACCACCGGCGAGGAGAAAGTGGAGAAAGCGACGCTGCTGAGCGCGGACAACGGCATCGTGCTGAAGTATCAGGACCGCATCGAAACCGGTGCGCCGGGGCGCCTCGTCTTCTACGACCTGCCGGCCGACCTGCGGGCGAAGCCGAGCCTGCTGGCAACGGTTGAAGCCGAACGGGCGGGGCCGACCGATCTGACCTTGGGGTACAGCGCTCGCGGGCTGGGCTGGAGCGCCGATTACGTCGCACTTTGGGACGAAAAGGCTAAGCGGATCGATCTGACCGGCCGGGCGACCCTGTCCAACACCAGCGGGACAAGCTTTCCATCCGCCGAGATCACGCTCGTCGCCGGGACCGTCAATCGCGAACCCCCCGCAATTCCGATGCCGCGCGGCCGCGTCGCCACACCGATGATGGCGGAAGCGAAGTCCCTGCCCGCCCGCCAGGAGGTGGCGGATCTGTACGTCTACCAACTCCCCGGTCAGCTCACCCTTCCCGATCAGCGGACCAGGCAGATCACCCTGTTGCGCGCGCCGTCCCTCGCCGTCGAACAGCTCTATGTCAGCGAGGCGGGCTTTGTCGCCGATCCCGAGGCGGGCGAGCCGCAGCCGCAGCATCCGCAGGTGCGCCTCAAGCTGGCAAACAGGGAGGACGCAGGCGGCCAGCCGCTTCCCGCCGGGATTGTGCGCGTCTTTACCAGATCTGCCGACAGTGTCCCCCGACTGATCGGGGAGGATCGGATCGATCACACGCCTGTCGGCGGCCAGCTGAAACTGACGCCCGGGGAGGCCTTCGACATTACGGTGCTGCGCCGGCAGACGGATTACAAGACGGCCGGCCTGCCGGAAAACGTCAGCGAAAGCGCGTGGAGTCTCGCGATTGAAAACGCCAAGGATCAGGCGGTCGCGGTCGATCTGGTGGAGATCATCCCCGGGGATTGGACGATCCTGGCGGAGAGCGCGCCGCACACCAAGGCGGCCGCTGACCGTGTGGTCTGGCGCGTGAACGTCCCGGCAAAAGGGAAAACCGACCTCACGTTTCGCGTTCGCGTCCAGTCCTAGCGGCCTGCCCGCCTGGTAATATGCCGGCGGCTTTGGAAGCTGCCTTCCCAAGTCGACGTCGGGTCTTGACGACCTTCGCCGACCACCCCTATCTGACAACCCAGCAGATCAGGATTAGTAGCGGCGATGGCGAAGCTGTCGATCATTGTCGCTCCGGATCCCCGATTGAAGCGCGCGGCCGAACCGCTGGCGCGCGTCGACCGCGACATACGGCGGCTGATGGACGGGATGCTGGAGGCGATGCACGGAGCCAATGGGATCGGTCTTGCCGCTCCCCAGGTGGGAGAGCTGCGGCGGGTCATCGTCGTCGACGTCTCGCAGCCGGAAGAGCCGGCCAACCCGCTCCTCATGGCCAATCCGGAAATTGTGTGGAGTTCCGACGACTGGGTGACGGGCGAGGAAGGGTGCCTCTCCCTTCCCGATCATTATGCCGATGTCGTGCGTCCTCTCGCCGTTCGCTTCCGCTACCACGATCAGGATAACGTCGTGCGCGAACTGGAAGCGGATGGCCTGCTGGCGAAGTGCGTTCAGCACGAGATTGACCATCTGGAGGGCGTCCTCTTCGTCGATCATATCTCCGCTTTGAAGCGCAACATCATTCTGCGCAAGCTGACCAAACAAAAGAAGCTGGTGGCGGCCAGCTAGTGGCCTCCGAGTACCCTGCGGCTGAAGGGCAGCGCCGTCCGCTTCGCATCGCGTTCCTGGGCAGCCCGGCTTTTGCGCTGCCCACTCTTGAAATTCTCCTGGATGCCG
>DAIQPV010000221.1:0-5732 GCA_036787145.1 Rhodospirillales bacterium | reverse complement strand
GGGTGGAAGCCCTGGATGTCACCGATTTCGCGCGAATCGAGGCCCTGGGGCGCAAGCTTCAGCGCCAGCCGATCGATCTCGTCATCAACAGCGCCGGGATCTATGGCCCGCGCCTCACCCCTTACGAGAGCGTCGACTACGCGGCCTGGGCGGAGGTTCTGCGGGTAAACGTCATGGCCCCCCTGAAAATCACGGCTGTTTTTTCCGACAGCCTCGCCCGCGGCAAGCGGCGCACCGCAGTCGCCATCTCCAGCCTGATGGGCAGTATCGGCGACAACAGCTCCGGCGGCTCCTACATCTATCGGTCTTCCAAGGCGGCGTTGAACGCGGTTATGCGCAGCCTCGCCCTCGACCTGCGGCCGAAGCAGATCATCGTCTGTGTTCTTAATCCGGGTTGGGTACGCACCAACATGGGCGGAGCTGCGGCCCCCCTCGAACCGTTCGAAAGCGTGGCGGGGATGCGCGAGACCATCGATCGATTGACGCTGCGGGATACGGGTAGCTTCTATAATTATGATGGCCAGGAACTTCCCTGGTAGTTCGCACGGCGCGCAAGGCGGCAAGCCAGTTCCACGGGGGCCGATGGGCGATTATCGGCGGCTCGGCGTGCTGGTCGTGATTATGCTGGGAATCGTGGTCACCATCGAAGCGGCGACGCTGGGCGTTCTTTTTCTGTTCGGTTACTTCCAGGGAGGTGTAACGCGAGCACTCGATCGCAGCACCCTCCACGCCACGGCCTTTGCCGGGATCGTCGCCTTTCTGATCCGGGGCACCGCGGCCATGTTATCGCTCCGCGTCGTCAGGAAGATTGTTCATCGCGTGGAAGACAGCGAGACGCGCTTCCGCGCGACCTTCGAGAACGCGGCAGTGGGGATTGCCCATCTCGGGCTCGATGGCACCTGGCTCCGCCTCAACCAGCTCTTTTGCGATACCGTCGGCTATCCTTCTTGCGATTTGCTGAATTGTCCCTTCCACGAGATCACCCATCCGGACGACCGGGCGGAGGATCTCCGGCGGTTCCAGGAACTGATTCGCGGGGAGGCCGACGTCTACTCCCTGGAGAAGCGATGTTTTCACAGGGACGGCCACATTGTCTGGATCAATATGACCAACGCGTTGCAGCGCCGGGACGATGGTCGACCACACTACGTCATCGCCATTCTTCGCGACGTCAGTCTGCGCAAGCAGGCGCAGGACGCGCTCAGCGAGAGCGAGCTGCGCATGCGCGCCCTGCTCGACGCCAGCCGGGACGAGATTCTGCTGCTGTCCACGGAAGGTCGGATCCTGGCGATCAACAGGGCGGCACGCGATCGGCTGGCGCGCCGGAATCCCGCAGACCCGCTGGGGGCCAATCTTCCCGATATGCTGCCGGCCGATCAGGCGGCACAGCGGCTTGCGACGGTTCGCGAGGCCGCGGACTTCCGCACCATGCGGCACCACGAACTGCATATCGGCTCGCGGTGGTTCGATTTCTGGTTCTACCCGGTGGAGCACCCCGAGGGCGACGTGCACGAGGTGGCGGTCTATGCGCGCGAAATCACACAGCGCAAGCGCTCCGAGGCGGATTTGCGAAAGCTGTGGCAGGCGATCGAGCAGAGCCCGGTTTCCGTGGTGATCACCGATCCCACCGGCACGATCGAATACGTCAATCCCCGGTTCAGTGAAGCCACGGGCTACACGCGGGCGGAAGCCCTTGGCAAGAACCCCCGTATTCTGAAATCTGGCCACTCCGCACCCGACAAATACGCGGAGTTGTGGCGTTGCATCACCAAAGGCGAGGTGTGGAGAGGCGAGTTCAGAAACAGAAAAAAGATGGAAAGCTCTTCTTCGAGCGTGCATCCATCGCTCCGGTAAAGGACAGTACTGGCCGCATAACCAATTTCGTTGGGGTGAAAGAAGACATCAGCGAGCGTAGGGAAATAGAAGACCAGCTAAGGCAGTCACAAAAAATGCAGGCACTGGGGCAGCTTACCGGTGGAATTGCCCATGATTTCAATAATTTGCTGGCGATCATTATCGGTAATCTGCAACTGTTAGAGGAGAAGGCGCACGCTGACAATGCGTTCCGGGAACTGCTCGAGGACGCGCTCTGGTCGGCCAATCGTGGGGCCGAGCTGACGCACCGCCTGCTCGCCTTCGCCCGACGGCAGCCGCTGAAACCGGACGCGGTGAATTTCAATGACGTCATTCGGGGACTCTCCGACCTGTTGCGGCGCACCTTGGGCGCCGGTGTCCACGTACGCGAGCAACTCGCGCCGGACCTCTGGCCGGCATACGTCGACCGCGGAGAGCTCGAGCGGGCGCTGCTTAACCTCGCGGTGAACGCGCGGGATGCAACGCAAAATGGCGGCACGCTGATCCTGGAAACACGCAACGCCACGATTGACGAGACCCTTGCCCAGCAATCCGATGAGCTGGCCGCGGGATACGTTCTGCTGGCGGTCAGCGACACCGGCGCCGGAATGTCCGCCGAGGTGATCCGCCATGTCTTTGAGCCGTTTTACACCACCAAGGCGGTGGGAAAGGGAAGCGGCCTCGGGCTGAGCATGGTCTACGGCTTCGTCAAGCAGTCCGGCGGCCACGTGGAAATCGACAGCCGGGAGGGGCATGGAACCTCCGTCCGATTGCTCTTGCCGCGCAGGAGCGTCGCCGGCACGACATTTCAGCCAAAAACCCTGGCCCTTCCCTCCGTCGAACGGCTGAAGGGGCTCACCGTGCTTCTCGTCGAAGACGAGCCGAAGCTGCGCAAGGTGGCCGTCAAAATGCTCGATAATCTGGGCCTGACCATTCTGCAGGCGGAGAGCGCCGAAGAGGCTCTCTCCCTTATCGGCAAGTCTCGGATCGATCTTCTTTTCACCGATATCGAACTGGCCGGCGAGATCAACGGTGCCGAGCTCGCCGATCGCGCCTTGCGCCAAATCCCCGATCTCAAGGTGCTGTTCACGACCGGCTACGCGCGGGACGTGGTCCTTGCCGATCATCCCGCCCAGGCGAACCTGCCATGGCTTCTCAAGCCCTATGCGCGCAACGACCTGACGCGCCAACTTGTCCTGTTGTTCGGCAGGGATGCATGATGGCGGCCCGTCCCGCACGGGGCCAACCTCAACACCCGCGTTATGCGCGACCTTTCACGCCGCTGAGCACAGCCTCCGTGGGTTGGGCCGCCCCCGCCGACAGCAGAACCCGACCGCAGCAACGGGCATAGGGGACATCACATGGGCGTCTTTTCTAACATTCTCGGCATCGATCTTCCGCACAGCCTGCGCTGCGCGGACTCCGGCCGCACACCGGAGTTTCAGATCGGCTTCACCACCGACGGCGACGTTCCCTTTCCGCAAGTCATTCTGCGTTCGCAAGGCCGGGAGCATGTGATCAAGGGCGATTCGCTGCGGCCGGCGCCTGCTGCCGAGGCGCAGAACATGGACTGGCTCGCCGAGGTGCCTGCCGGTCTGTTCGGCCCTGGAGAGGTGGAGGTGCAGGCCGAAGGCTGCCGCAAGCCGGACATCAGGACGGCCGGCGACGGTGACTGGATCAAGCGATTCGCGCGTCTGCTCGTCGAGGCTGCACCACGGCCCGTGCGGCAGATTGCGACCGCAGGGCCGGACGGGGCGGCGGTGCGCCTCTACTTCGGCATCCACAAGCATATGCACCAGCCTTACTATAACACCACGGACTGGACCTACTGGGATGGCGAGAAGGATGGCATCTTCGGCTCGCGCGGTGGCAACTATACCGACTTCGTGCCCGCCGCGGTGCGCCAGTACATCGGTGGCGGGCTGCCGCACGCCGGGCTGTCGACGAGCTGGAGCGGCTCGCTGATCGAGCAGCTCGACCGCTGCGCGCGCGACGGGCTGTGCGGCGGCCAATTCTCCGGCTGGAATGGCGCCTTGCAGGCCACTGCCCGCGAAAAGACTGCGCTCGGCTATCCGCGCATCACCTTCACCGCCTTCGGCTTTTTCCATCCACTGATGGCGCTGATCCCGCCGCGCAACATCGTCCGGCAGATCGAATGGCACCGGCGGATCGTTCGCCAGGCGTTCGGCGTCAATCCCGAGCCGGTGCTGTTCCCACCGGAGACGGCGTTCCACGTGCGGATGATCCCGGCGCTGCGCGAGGCCGGGATCGAGGCGGTTATTTATGACTCCATTCACCGCTTTCGCGCTTGCCGCGACTACCCGTACGCCGGGATGAACGAGGGGATGCTGCCGCCGAACCCGGCGGAGCAGACCAATTTTCCGGCGGACGACTGGCTGCAGCTCCACAACATCTGGGCCGGCTCAAAGATCGCGCCGTCGATGCTGCGGCCGGAGTATGTGGAATATGTCGATCCGGATGGCGTGAGCCACACCATCGTCGCCGTCCCGGCTGAACGCTACATCGGCAACGAAGACGCGCGCGGCGGCTACGGCGCCCTGCAATACGGCAGCGTCCTGGGGCAGGTGTACGACCAGATCGTCGCCACCGGCACTTTTGATGCGAAGCATCCGCCCTTCTTCCTGCTGCACTCGGACGGGGACAACCACGGCGGCGGCGCCGACAGCTACTACCACCACAACACCGGCCGGCTGGTGGAGTGGCTGCAAAGCGATCCGCGCTTCGAGCTGACGGCAATCGGCGATTACCTTCAGCGGTTTCCTTGCGATCCGCAGCACACCGTGCACATCGAGCCCGGCTCGTGGAGCGGCGCCGACAACGGCGATCCGCAGTTCATGAAGTGGTTCAGCCGCTACGACCAGGCGTATTCACCCGACCTGAACTCCTGGGCCGTGCTGACCACCTTCCAAAACGCGGTGCACACGCTGGAGGATGCCGAGCCGGAGCATCCGCTGCTGGCGGACGCGCAGCGGCTGATGCTGTGTGCCGAGACGAGCTGCTACTGGTACTGGACCGGCCAGGATGTCTGGGACCAGCAGGTGACCAACGCCGCCAACCTCGGCTGGTCGCGGTTGCAGCCGTCGATCCAGGGGCTGATCGCCTCCGGGCGCGATGCCACGCCGCCCACCATCTTCGCGCCCTGGGTGACTCCGGAGAACCCCGGCGGCAAGAAGTGGGGTCCGGGCCGGCTGGACGATGCGCCGCGCGAGGGGATCGTGCACACCTTCATCGCCGACGCAGGCGGCGTGACGAAAGCAACCCTCGTCCTGCGCACCGGCGGCAGCGAACACCGCTACGCCATGAACGACCACGGCCCCTATCCAACGCAGACGGGCGCCGCCGTGACGGCCAACTACTATACGGCCGCGCTGCCGGTCGGCGCGGGCGACGTACGGTACTTCATCGAGGCGGAGGATCGCAGCGGCAACCGGAGCCGCAGCGCGCTCGAACGGATCTTTCTCGCGTAGAGCGGTGCCCGCATCGCCATCTTGGGAGAGGGAGTGCGTTGCGATCTCCGGGACGCACCCTACGACGGAGCGGGGCGGCCCATCGCCAGAAACTTCTCCCGGCGCTGGGTGCGCAGGGCTTCGCCATCCAGCCCGGCAAGACGAGCGAGGACCGGTTCGAGGGCGTTGCCAACGGCAGCGATCGCTGCCTCGGGATTGCGGTGAGCCCCTCCGAGCGGCTCGGCAATGACTTCGTCGACGGTGCCCAGCTTCAGGAGATCGGTCGACGTCAGCCGCAGCGCCTGCGCGGCAGTCTGGGCCTGCTCACCGTCTCGCCACAGGATGGAGGCACAGCCCTCCGGCGAGATCACCGAATAGATCGCGTGCTCCATCATCATGACGCGGCTGGCG
>DAIQPV010000220.1:0-5747 GCA_036787145.1 Rhodospirillales bacterium | reverse complement strand
CTTTCGCCGAGATCGTCGGCTGCTATCTGCCCTATTTGTGGTTGAGGGAAGGCCAATCCGCTTGGCTGCTGGGGCCCGCTGCCGTCAGTCTTGCGGTGTTCGTGTGGCTGCTCTCGATGCACGAGACGGCGGCGGGGCGGGTCTATGCGGCCTACGGCGGCGTTTACATCGGGGTGGCCATCCTGTGGCTGTGGGCCGTTGACGGGATCCGGCCGACGCCATGGGACGTTGCCGGCGTGCTCGTCGCCCTGACCGGCATGGGCATCATCATCTTTCAACCCGATTGAGTTGACGTACTGAGGCTCCGCTACGAATCAGCGGCTTTTGATCGTGGATTACCTTTCCTCCCGTACCTGCGGCGCTCTATCTTGAGAAAGCCGTCGAGAGAGGATCTGGGAATGGATCGCGCCATCAGCCGCCGGAAGTTGCTGTCAACCGCCGCTCTCGGCTGTGCGGGCGCGGGATTTGGGCTGGCGGCGGCACCGAGAGCGCGGGCGTTCTCGATCGAAGAGCCCTCGCGAAAGGTTGCCGATCAGTACCTGGCGGCTCGCGCCGCCTGCTCGAAGGGCGTCGACGGCTTGCACGCCCAGCTTATCGCCGATGTGCAGGCGCAGCTCGCGGGCGAGCACGTGCCCGCGGACCAGCAGGAACGGATCCTATCCGGCATGAGCTGCCCGCTCTGCGGTTGTCCGCTGGGCTGATCCGAACGCCCCCGCCCCCAACAGCGTACTTCAACCAATTCAGCGCACCCTCCGCGGGCAATCTGCATTCCTTACGGCCGGAGCGCGTGTGGGACCGGATACCGGCGGGTGCCCTGTGACTTTGTTTGCTTTGCCAATATTGCGGGTGCGAAATCGATACGAATTTTGTCATCGCAGAGCTTTTTCTCGCCTCGATTTGCCGAACCCTCCCAACAGGGTCTGGAAAAGCGGCAAAGAAGGGCAATACTATGCACCGGAGGCAAGTGCATAATATTGCTGTTTCAGGATTGCTGTTTCAGACGCTGACGTCGGGATCGCCAGATTGAAGGCCAGCATCAGCCAAGGGGGAAGCCGGGCTTAATGCCTGCGTCCGACGAGTACATCATCGAGACCGAAGGGCTGACGAAGGAATTCAAGGGGTTCCTCGCGGTGCGGGACGTGAGCCTGAAAGTGCGGCGCGGGACCATCCATGCCCTGATCGGCCCCAACGGCGCCGGCAAGACCACCTGCTTCAACATGATCTCGAAGTTCCTGACCCCGACATGGGGAAAGATCGTCTTCAAGGGGCAGGACATCACGGGCGCCCAGCCGCACGCCATCGCCCGCATGGGGATGGTCCGGTCATTCCAGATCTCCGCGGTGTTCCCGCACGTCAGCGTTCTCGACAACGTGCGGATCGCCTTGCAGCGCAAGCTGGGGATCTCCTTTCACTTCTGGCGTCGCGGAGCCTCGCTCGACGTTCTGAACGACCGCGCCCGCGCCCTGCTCGACGACGTCGGTCTTGCCGGATTCGAAGACACTCCCGCGGTTGAACTCTCCTATGGCCGCAAGCGCGCCCTCGAAATCGCGACCACCCTGGCGCTCGACCCGGATCTGTTGCTCCTCGACGAGCCGATGGCGGGGATGGGGCGCGAGGATATTGATCGCATTGCCAACCTCATCCGGCGGCTCACCGAGCGGCGGACGGTGCTGATGGTGGAGCACAACCTGTCGGTGGTCGCCGACCTGTCCGACCGGATCACCGTGCTGGCGCGCGGCAGCGTTCTCGCGGAGGGGTCCTACGCGGAGGTCTCGACCAACCCGGAGGTGATCACCGCCTATCTCGGGACAGAGGCCGGTCATGGTTGAAACCGGCGCGCCGCTGCTCGCGGTCGAAGACCTGCACGCCTTTTATGGCGAATCCCACATCCTGCACGGCATGGCGTTCGCGGTGCAGGCCGGCGAGGTGGTGACCCTCCTCGGCCGCAACGGCGCCGGCAAGACCACCACGATGCGGGCGATCATCGGCATTCTCGGCCTGCGCCGGGGCTCGATCCGCTTCGACGGGCGGGAAACTATCTCGCTTCCGTCCAACCGGATCGCCCGCCTCGGCATCGCCTATTGCCCGGAAGAGCGGGGAATCTTTTCCAGCCTGAACGTCTTCGAGAACCTGATGCTGCCGCCAGTGGTCCAGGCGGGCGGCCTGAGCGTCGAAGAGATCTACGAGCTTTTCCCGAACCTCTACGAGCGCCGGGCGAGCCAGGGAACCAAGCTTTCCGGCGGCGAGCAGCAGATGCTGGCGATCGGCCGCATTCTGCGGACCGGCGCCCGGCTGCTGCTGCTCGACGAACCGACGGAAGGCCTGGCACCGGTCATCGTTCAGGAAATCGGCGCCATCATCCGCAGCCTGAAGGCCCGGGGCTTCACCATTTTGCTGGTCGAGCAGAATTTTCATTTCGCCGCCACCGTCGCCGACCGGCACTACGTTGTCGAGCACGGCCGCGTCATCGATATGATCGCCAACGACGAGGTGGCGGCAAACCGCCAGAAGCTGGAAGGCTATCTGGGAGTCTGAAAAGCAAAAGGGAGGCCTCAATGTTCAATGCTTTTAGGAATTTATCGGCCGGTGTCGGGCTCATTTTTCTGACCATGACGGCGGCGTTCGCCCAGGTCTCCGGCGATGTCGTCAAGATCTGTGTTCTCAACGACCAGTCCGGCTTTTGTGCCGATCTGGCCGGACCCGGCTCGGTGACGGCGGCGAAAATGGCCGTCGAAGACTTCGGCGGCAAGGTGCTCGGCAAGCCGATCGAGGTCATCTTCGCCGACCATCAGAACAAGCCGGACATCGCCACGCCCATCGTGAACCAGTGGATCGATGTGGATAATGTCGATGTGGTCGTCGATGTGCCCACCTCCTCGGTGGCTCTGGCGGTCCAGGAAATCACCAAGAACAAGAACCGGGTCCACCTCAACTCCACTGCCGGCACGTCCGACCTCACCGGCAAGGCCTGCTCCCCCACCGGAATTCACTGGACTTACGATACCTATGCGCTCGCCAACAGCACCGGGCGGGCGCTCACCAAGGACGGCGGCGACACCTGGTTTCTCATCGTTGCCGACTATGCGTTCGGGCATGCGCTCGAGAAGGACACGGCCGCCGCGGTGACCTCGCAGGGCGGCAAGATCGTGGGATCGGTCAACACACCCTTCCCCAACCAGGACTTCTCGTCTTTCCTGCTGCAGGCCCAGGCGTCCGGCGCCAAGGTCATCGGCCTGGCCAACGCCGGCGGCGACATGATCAACGCGATCAAGCAGGCGCAGGAGTTCGGCATCACCGCGTCGGGCCAGCGGCTGGCTGGCCTGCTCACGTTCATCACCGACATCCACAGCCTCGGGCTGCCGGTGACCCAGGGGCTGGTGCTGACGACCGGATTCTACTGGGACCGGGACGATGCGACGCGCGCGTGGTCGAAGCGCTTCGCCGAACGCAACGGTGGGCGCATGCCGACGATGGTGCAGGCCGGTGTCTACTCGGCGGTGAACCACTATCTCGCCGCGATCAAGGCGGCCGGCACCGACGAGGCCAAGGCGGTGGTGGCGAAGATGAAGGAAACGCCGGTGAACGACTTCTTCGCCCAGAACGGGCGGATTCGCGCCGACGGCCGCATGGTCCACGACATGTACTTGGTCCAGGTCAAGACGCCGGAGGAATCGAAGTACCCCTGGGACTATTACAAGATCCTGCGGGTCGTGCCGGGCGACGAGGCGTTCCGCCCGATGGATCAGGGCAACTGCCCGCTGGTGGCAAAGTAGCGGAGCGGGCGGACACGGCAGGGAGCCCCGGCGCATGTTCGAAGCGCTCGGCATACCACCGCAGGCGCTGTTTGGTCAGCTCCTGATCGGGCTGATCAACGGCGCCTTCTACGCGATGCTGAGTCTCGGGCTGGCGCTGATCTTCGGGCTGCTCAACATCATCAACTTCGCCCACGGCGCCCAGTACATGATGGGCGCCTTCGTGGCGTGGCTGATGCTGAGTACCCTCGGCATCGGTTACTGGCCGGCGCTTCTGCTGGCCCCCCTCGTCGTCGGGCTCTTCGGCATGGCGACGGAGCGGCTGCTGCTGCGGCGGCTCACCAAACTCGACCCGATCTACGGCCTGCTGCTGACCTTCGGCCTGGCGCTGGTCATCGAGGGGATTTTCCGCCAGATCTTCGGCGTTTCCGGCCAGCCGTATGCGCCGCCCGCGTCCCTCAAGGGCGGCTACAACCTCGGCTTCATGTTCCTGCCGCAATATCGCGCCTGGGTGATCGTTGTCTCCGTCGTCATCTGCCTCGGCACGTGGCTGGTCATCGAGAAAACGAAGCTGGGGGCTTACCTGCGCGCCGCCACCGAGAATCCCACCCTGGTGCAGGCGTTCGGCATCAACGTGCCGTTCATGGTGACGGCGACTTATGGCTTCGGCGTGGCGCTCGCCGCCTTCGCGGGCGTGCTCGCCGCGCCGATCTATTCCCTGAACCCGCTGATGGGCTCGCACCTGATTATCGTCGTCTTTGCCGTCGTCGTGATCGGCGGCATGGGCTCGATCCTGGGTTCGATCATCACCGGCTTCGCGCTCGGCATCATCGAGGGCCTGACCAAGGTGTTCTATCCGGAGGCGTCGAACACGGTCATCTTCATCATCATGGCGATCGTCCTGTTGGCCAAGCCGACCGGGCTGTTCGGCAGGGCGGCCTGATCATGAACGGATCGCTTCGACTGCCGCTGCTGATCCTGTTCGTCCTCGGCCTGGTCGCGCCGTTCCTCCTCTATCCGATCTTCCTGATGAAGGTGCTGTGCTTCGCGCTGTTCGCCTGCGCCTACAACCTGCTGATCGGCTATGTCGGCCTGATCAGCTTCGGCCACGCCGCCTTCTTCGGCATCGCCGCCTACGTCACCGGGCACGCCGCCAAAGTGTGGGGGCTGCCGACCGAGCTTGCCATTCTCGCTGGCACGCTCGCCGGAGCGATCCTGGGGCTGATCTTCGGTGCACTCGCCATCCGCCGCCAGGGGATCTACTTCGCCATGGTGACGCTGGCGCTGGCGCAGATGGTTTACTTCTTCTGCCTCCAGGTGCCGTTCACCCACGGCGAGGACGGCATCCAGGCGATCCCGCGCGGCACGCTGCTGGGGCTGCTCGACCTCAACAACCAGCTCGTCCTCTACTACTTCGTGTTCTTCGTTTTCGTCATCGCCTTTGCGATCATCCTGCGGACGGTGAACTCCCCCTTCGGCCAGATCCTCACCGCGCTGCGCGAGAACGAGACCCGCGCCGTCTCGCTGGGCTATCGGGCGGACCTGTACAAGCTGCTCGCCTTCGTGCTGTCGGCGACCTTCTCCGGGCTTGCCGGCGCGCTGATCACCATCGTCTTCCAGCTCGCGGCGCTCAACAACGTGCACTGGCACCTGTCGGGGGAGGTGGTGCTGATGACGCTGCTGGGCGGCATGGGCACGGTGATCGGGCCCGTCGTCGGCGCCTTTGTGCTGGTGGCGATCCAGAACTACTTCGCGCAGGTCGGCGCCTGGTCGACGATCATCCAGGGTGCCATCTTCGTCGCCTGCGTCCTCGTCTTCCGCCACGGCATCGTCGGCGAAATCGAACGCTGGCGACGCCGGAAGGCGAAGCGGAACTGAAGCGCGACGCGCTTATCGGCGCGGGGAAGGGATAGCAAGGGCGCCACTGCGCAGGGTTGCGGATTACGCCGAAAAGGGTTCATCCATCACGGCGTCCGCCACGCCTTATGTTGTTCT
>DAIQPV010000219.1:0-5751 GCA_036787145.1 Rhodospirillales bacterium | reverse complement strand
GGCAACCGGCAGCAATGCCAGCGCGGCCAGTCCCAGCAATGGCCCCAGCACCTGCGGATGAAACAGGATGGCAAGGTCCGGTGCTTCGCCGGCGGCAATGATGGCGCCCAGTCCGTGGCCCACCGACGCATAGACGATGGAGCCGGGGATAATACCCAAGACGGTGCCGATCACGAACGTGGAGAGCGAAACACCGAGCAACGCCGGAACGAGATTGACCAGCCAGAACGGAAAGACCGGCACGAGGCGGAGCACCAGAAGGTAGCTCAGGGCGTCGCGCCGGAACTCGGCTTCCATCCTGGCGATCGCCTTGCCGGCGCGCCGGCGCAGCCAGTCGCCGGCCAGCAGGCGGGCGGCAACAAAGACACAAGCGCTGCCGAGTGTCGCAGCGATCACCGAGTAAACGGTGCCCCAGACGACCCCGAACAGGAACCCGCCCGCCACGGTCATCCAGATCGCGCCCGGGATCGAAAACGCTGCCAGCGCAAAATAGATGCCGATGAATCCGAGGATCGCAAGGGTCTCATGCCGTGCCCGCCAGTCCATCAACGCGTCGCGATGACCGCTGAGTTCTTCAAAAGACAAGTAATGGTGGAGGTCAAGAGCGAGAAAGGCGACGGCCCCTCCGACGAGCAACACACCGGGGAGCAGCCGCCAGATCAGACCGCGTTTTCGGCTTTTCGTAACGAGGTCGGGTTGCTCCGACGACAAGCCTCTATTCTCCCATCGCCGATTCTCTGAAAGGCAGCATGGTCGTCACAATCGCCTGCCTTCCTTCCACGCCGGCCGGCCTCCCTTCCACGCCGGACGAGAAAGCTGCCGGCCGCCCGGATCGTCCGTGTGGTCGTCGTGGCGGCGGCGTTGACTTCACCCGACTGAATTCGTATACCGCAGCCTTTCCCAAAGGGAGAGCCATTGGTGAAGCGGACTTATCAGCCGAGCAAGATCATTCGCAAGCGCCGCCACGGGTTCCGTGCGCGGAAGGCGACCGTTGGCGGCCGTCGTGTGCTGGCGGCTCGGCGCAGGCGAGGGCGCAAGCGCCTTTCCGCTTGAATCGTCCGTGAAATCGGCCGTTCCCCGCCTGAAACGCCGCTCCGAGTTTTTGCGTGTCGCTCGCGATGGGCGATCCTGGACAAGCGCGGGGCTGGTCTTGCAGGTGTGGCGGCGAGACGAGCGGGAGACCATGCCAAAGCCCTCCGCCATCCGCGTCGGGTTCACTGCCAGCCGCAAGGTGGGCAATGCCGTCGCGCGCAACCGGGCGCGGCGGCGGCTGCGCGAAGCGGCACGGCTGTTGCTGCCGGCCATGGCGGCGCCGGGTCGCGACTACGTGCTGATCGGCAGGCGCGCCACGCTGGAGCGGCCCTTTCCGCTGTTGCTTGCCGATCTCGAAACGGCGCTGCGCCGACTGGGCGCTGCGCCCCGCCCGCGGGTGGCGGCTGCCGCCCGGCCGGAAGACGACCGGTGAGCCCGGCTGCCCGCCTGCTCAGCCTGCCGGTCTACCTGTGGCGCTGGGTCGTTTCGCCGGTGTGTCCGGTAGCCTGTCGCTATGCTCCGTCCTGTTCCGGGTATGCCCTGGAGGCATTGCGCCTCCACGGTGCCCTGCGCGGCGGCTGGCTGGCGCTGCGCAGGCTCCTTCGCTGCCATCCGTGGGGCGGCAGCGGCTTCGATCCGGTGCCGCCGCGGCCAGCGGCGCCCGCCCGCTCTTCGTTCCGGTTTCCCTCGCACTGATCGCCTGACTTCGGACTGATCCATGGATAACAAGAACCTGATACTGGCGATCGCGCTGTCGGTGGTGATCCTGTTCGGCTTTCAGATCGCCGCAGAGCGCTTTTTCCCCAAGCCGGTGCCGCCTGCGCCGCAGACGCAGACGCAGACCCCGGGAACCGCTCCGTCTTCCCACCAGCCGCCGGCCGGAGCACCGGCCGCCGGGCAGCAGGGAATCGCCCCGCCGGGTGCCGGCGCTGGCACGAGCGGCCCGGCCACGTCGCCAGGAGTTGCCGCCGCGGCCACGCGGGCGCAGCTCGTGCAATCGGGCCCGAGAGTTCGCATCGACACGCCGAGCCTGCAGGGCTCGATCGCGCTGGTCGGCGGCCGCGTCGATGACGTGACGCTCGTCAACTACCGCGAGACGATCGACCCCAACAGCCCTGCGATCGTCCTGTTTTCGCCGCAAGGAACACCGGACGCCTATTTCGCCGAGCACGGGTGGGTCGCGCCCGCCGGCGGCGTGGCCGTTCCCGGCCCGACCACCCAGTGGACGGCGGACCGGGATACCCTGGGGGTCGGGCAGCCGGTCACGTTGAGTTGGGACAACGGCGAGGGCCTGGTCTTCAAGCGCGTCTATGCGGTCGACGACCGCTACATGTTCACCTTGCATCAGACGGTCGAAAGCCGGCGCAGCGACGCCGTGGACCTGCTGCCCTACGGCCTGGTGACCCGCTTCGGCACGCCGCCGACGAGCGGCTTCTTCATCCTCTTCGAGGGTCCGCTGGGCGTTTTCAACGGCACGCTGGAAGAAGTCAGCTACAAGGACCTGCAGGAGAAGGGTGTCATCACCCATCACACGACCGGCGGTTGGATCGGCATTACCGACAAATACTGGCTGTCGGCGCTGGCCTTCGACCAGCAGCAGCCGACCACCGCCCGCTTCGTCTTTCAGCGCACGGCGGGCACCAACCAGTATCAGGTGGACTATGTCGGCCAGCAGCACTCTCTGGCGCCGGGAGGCTCGATCGAGAGCGAGACCCGCCTGTTTGCCGGGGCCAAGGTGGTGACGCTGATCGACCACTACGAGCAGACGTATGGCATCAAGCGGTTCGATCTGGCGATCGACTGGGGCTGGTTCTATTTCCTGACCCGGCCGATGTTCTATGCGCTGAACTGGCTGCACGGGCTGGTCGGCAACTTCGGCATCGCCATCCTGCTGCTGACCGTGGCGATCAAGCTGGTCTTCTTCCCGCTTGCCAACAAGTCGTATCGGGCGATGAGCCAGATGCGCAAGCTGCAGCCGGAAATGCAGAAGCTGCGCGAACGCTTCGCCGACGACAAGATGCGCCTGAACCAGGAAATGATGGCGCTTTACAAGAAAGAAAAGGTCAACCCCGCCTCCGGCTGCCTGCCGATCGTCATCCAGATCCCGGTGTTTTTCGCGCTTTACAAGGTGCTTTTCGTCACCATCGAGATGCGGCACGCGCCATTCTTCGGCTGGATCCGGGATCTCTCGGCGCCTGATCCGACGACCATCTTCAATCTGTTCGGTCTCATTCCATGGACGCCGCCGGAATTCCTGATGATCGGCGCCTGGCCGCTGATCATGGGCGTGACGATGTTCCTGCAGCAGAAGCTCAATCCGCAGCCGCCGGATCCCATCCAGGCGAAGATGTTCATGATCCTGCCGGTGGTTTTCACCTTCATGCTGGCGCATTTCCCCGCCGGGCTCGTCATCTACTGGACGTGGAACAACATCCTGTCGATCCTGCAGCAATGGGTGATCATGAAGCGGATGGGCGTGAAGGTCTGATCGAAGATCCCTCGCTCCCGGCCTCGCGCGACGGAGAAGAGCAGCCGGCCCGGGACCTCGAGGCGGGGCGGCTGCTTTTTGCCCGGGAATGCCGGTTCGTCGTCGGAGCGGCGGGTGTCCGGCAGGTTCCGGCGACCGGCTCGCCCGAGGTGTGCTTTGCCGGTCGCTCCAATGTGGGTAAATCGAGCCTGATCAATGCGCTGACGGGGCGGACGGCGCTGGCGCGGGTCTCGGTGACGCCGGGCCGGACGCAGCAGATCAATTTCTTCGACCTGGGCGGCCGCCTGATGCTTGCCGACCTCCCCGGGTATGGCTTCGCCAAAGCCCCGAAGCAGCAGGTGGCCAACTGGACAAAGGTGGTGGAACTTTACCTTGTCGGCCGTGCGCCGCTGCGCCGCGCGCTGCTGCTGATCGACGCGCGCCACGGACCCAAGGACAGCGATCGCGCCGTGATGGCGATGCTCGACAAAGCCGCTGTCGCCTATCAGGCGGTGCTGACCAAGACCGATCACCTCCGGCCGGTGGAACTGGCGGAGCGGATGGCGCGAACCGCCGACGAACTCGCCGGCCACCCCGCCGCCCATCCCGAGGTCATGCCGACCAGCGCCCGGAAAGGCAGCGGCATTCTTGAGCTGCAGGCGGCTCTGGCGACGCTGGTTGCGTAAACGACCGGATCGGCGCCATCTTCCATGAATTGGCGCTCGCAAGTCAGGAGATCCTGCATGCGCAGTTCTGTCGGTGTTCTCGCGGCCGGCATCGTCGCCGTCGGAGTTGCGTTGGGTGGCTGGTTTGTCGGCCGGGGATTTCTCGAATCGCGCGCTCCCGAGCGCTTCGTCACGGTCAAGGGTGTCGCCGAGCAGCTGGTCAAGGCCGATCTTGCGCTGTGGCCGATGCGCTTCGTTGCCACCTCCAACCGGCTTTCCGAGGCGCAGGAGCAGATCGTGGCGGATACGCGGAAAGTCTTTGCCTTCATCACCACCAATGGCGTGCCGCCGGACGCGGTCGAGGTGGACAGCCTGCAGGTCAACGATCTCTTGGCCCAGGCCTATCGGAGCGGACCGATCGAGAGCCGGTTCATCGTCACCCAGACGCTGATCGTGCGCACCGGGGAGGTCGACAAGGTGGTTCAGGCCAGCCAGAAGATCGGGGACCTGGTCAGCGCGGGAGTGGTGCTCAGCAACGAAGGACAGTCCTCCTCCGGGCCGATCTATCTGTTCACGCGCCTCAACGATATCAAGCCCGGCATGATCGCCGAGGCAACCAAGGGCGCCCGCCAGGCAGCCGAGCAGTTTGCCAACGACTCTGGCAGCCGCTTGGCGGGAATCAGACGGGCAAATCAGGGGCTTTTTCAGATCCAGCCGCGGGATGAAACGCCCGGGGCGGCCCAGGAAAACCAGGTCATGAAGACCGTGCGCGTCGTCTCCACGATCGACTACGCCCTCGCAGAGTGAGGGAAGCCGGCGGTTCCGGGTGACGTGCGGGCCGCGGCGAATTTGCGCTGGAATTCTCAGCCGCCGCGTCTACAGTCCGCGCCCATGAGAGAGGTTACCGAAGCGAAGGACGATACCGTCCCCACCCAGGAAGAGTGGCTGGCCAAGGCTCGCACGCTTTCCGAGGCCCTGCCGTTCATGCGGCGCTATGCCGGCGCCACCTTCGTCATCAAGTATGGCGGCCATGCCATGGGCGAGACTGCGCTCTTCCGGCTGTTCGCCCGCGACGTCGTGCTGCTGCGCCAGGTCGGGATCAACCCGGTCGTGGTCCATGGCGGCGGGCCGCAGATCGGACGGATGCTGGATCGTCTCAAGATCAAGAGCGAGTTCGTCGATGGCCTCCGGGTGACCGACAAGGACACCGTGGACGTGGTCGAGATGGTTCTCGCGGGTTCGATCAACAAGGAGATCGTCTCTGCGATCAACGCGGCGGGCGGGTTCGCCGTCGGTCTCTCCGGCAAGGACGGCAACCTCATCCAGGCGCAGCGGCTGCGCCGCACCAAGCGGGACCCGAACTCCAACATCGAGCGGATTCTCGATCTCGGCCTGGTGGGCGAACCCTCCGAGATCAACCCGCACATCCTCGACTTTTACGAACGCTCCGACATCACGCCGGTCATCGCCCCGATCGGCATCAGTGCCGGCGGCGAGACGCTGAACATCAACGCGGACACCGCCGCAGGAGCGATCGCCGCAGCGGTGGGGGCGAAGCGGCTGCTGATGCTCACCGACATCGAGGGT
>DAIQPV010000001.1:32698-37911 GCA_036787145.1 Rhodospirillales bacterium | reverse complement strand
TGCTCCGGACGATCATCTGGAAGGATCCGATGGCGGTCTTTGCCTCGCGAGCGGTTGCCTTGCGTCATGGGATGACCGTCCTTGCCACGGTGCGGCCGCCGGTCGCGGTCGCTGCCAGCTTCGCGCGATTGAGCTGGAAGCCCGACGTCGGGCAGCTGATCCGCAGCTTCCACGAGGTGGGCTGGCAAGCCGACATTCCGACGATCAACGGTGATCCGGAGGAAACCTCACCCGCGATTCGCGGCGCGATCATCTGGGAGATGGTTTATCGCCGCTTGCTGAGATTGTCGGCCGAGACCGATCAACTCTATCTGCTCAATGTGCAGGCTATTGTCGAGGACGCCGTTAACATATACCGGAATCTGTACATCCTGTGCGGCTTGCGCTGGGACAGTCGCGTCGAAACGGCCATCGCAAAGGAATACGCGAGGCGCAGCAGCCGCGCCGCCGCCCAGGAGCTGCCAGAAACGGCTCACGTGAAGAACCGCGATCTTCGTCGCATCAATGAGTACGGCAAGCGCCTGTTGTCGCCGGCGGAGAGCGATGACGTCATGCAAATGACCGACGCGACATGGCGGAGGGTTCGCGAAGCCTGTGACCGTGATCTTGTGCGGATTCTGAGCCGGCAGTCGCCGGCCCGCCCTTTGGCCGCCGCTTCCTGACCAGGCCGGCGATGGCCAGCGCGACTCTTGTTGCGGCGGGCGGCTGCCATGCGCTAGGGTCCGACTTCGTCGCGGTACACAACGGGCCGCGACCTTGCGCCCGTAGCTCAACGGATAGAGCATCTGACTACGGATCAGAAGGTTAGGGGTTCGAGTCCTCTCGGGCGCGCCAATATATCAAAGGGTTATACTAGACCTGGAAGGGGTGGACGAGTTCAGGTAAGCGATCGGTAAGCAGGAGAGTGGACTTGGCTTTCCGTTGCCCCCTGTCGCGAGAGAACCGGGAAGCGTCGATTCGCCGATTCCACATCGCTGAGCGAATGCGGGCTGCAGATGGTCGGCGAACAGCTCCGCACATCGAACGCGAAGGCGGCCCATTGCCGCCAAAATGAGATCGTAGCCCTTTCGGCGCTCATAGAGTGGCATCCACCAAGGATCCGGCAGTCGGAAGCTCGTATCCAGCCTCCTCACACCTTTGCTTGATGAGAAGAAGCCGGGTCGCCTGGCGATCGGTCGGAACCCTCCGGGGGATCGCGCCGCCGATTGTCAGCGCAGCGCCGTCTTCGGCCGTCAGCAGCTGCTTTTCTTCCGCGAAGGAGCGGATGGCCCGCCACGTTGCAGCGCCCAGGGCGACCACGGTGGTAACAGCGAGCAGGCCGTCGCTGACGCGCTGCTTGTCTCGTTCCTCCTTGTCCGCCGCGCGGGCGTCCGACGGCGCGACGAGAAGGTCGTCGAGCGCGGGGTCAGCAGGGATCTCCGTGTTCCGGAGCGAGTCCGGCAACGGCCCGGGTTCGGCGTCCTTCTTGTGCCCGCCCGGCAGCCAGTCTTCGCTGTCGGGAATCGTGCGAATGATTTCATCCGGCTGCACGTCGCCCGGGGCAGAGTTCGTCTCATCGTCCTGATCACGCGGCGGAAACAACGCGTTCATGCCGACGTAATTATCCGGCGGCGCCAGGACGTGGATGAAGTCCCGCGGAAACAGGTCATCGCCCAGCATCTCGTCTGTGGAAGACGGATCGATGAAGATGTTGGCGAACGGCGTGGCGGTAAAGCCGACGTAGCTCGACCGGCGGAAAAGGCTGAGCAGATCGCGGATCGCCTGGTTGATCGCCGTCGTCTCGTCCGGGTTCTTCCGCGTGTTGATCGAGGCGTTGTCCGCCTCGTCGTCGATCATCAGCAGAGGGAGGTCGATCCTGCCGTCGCTAACCGCGTTCCGGGCGCGCAGCCAAAGCCAACCGAGATCGGCGTTGTCGTTCCGCACCCTACTGGGTTATTTGATCTTAGGTTCTGTTCCAGAGACGCGGGTTGAGAATGCGGTGAGTAAGGCTGTTTTCACCTACAAGCCTGCGTCGATCTACGATGATGATCCCGAAGTGCGGTATCATTTTCCGCAGACCTACTTGCGTCAAGTCGAGTCCGCCGTGGGCGACCTCATCGTCTATTACGAGCCCCGCCGTACTGGTCTAGACGACCGAGGACGCACTGGCCGGCGAAGCTACGTTGCGGTTGCCAGGGTCGAGCGTGTCGATCCCGACCCCAGACGTCCAAATCACTATTACGCGTATATTGAAAATGGATCCTATATAACCTTTGATAGACCAATACCATTTCGTGAGAATTTGCGCTATTATGAGAAGTCGCTGCGGCGCGAAGACGGAATGACGAACAAGGGTGCCTTCGGCCGAGCGGTTCGCCAGTTATCCGACGAGGAATTCGACGCAATTCTCAGGGCTGGTTTTTCTCGTCCTTTGCTTTCTTCGGAGAACGAGTGGGATCTGCCTGAACCGGCGCGTAACCCAGGATTATCTGACGAACAGGCTACTTTCGAACGTCCCGTCGTTGAGCGCGTGCTGAGCCGACCGGTGCGCGACGCAGCGTTCACGCGAGCGGTGCGGGAAGCATATGGCTCGACCTGCGCAGTGACGGGACTGAAGTTGACCAATGGTCGCGGCCGACCTGAGGTACAGGCGGCCCATATACGTCCTGTTGAACACAAGGGGCCGGATTCCGTGCGGAATGGCATCGCCCTCTCTGGAACCCTCCACTGGATGTTCGACCGTGGACTAATTGCCGTTGGTCCGCCACCGAAGTATGAATTACTCCTCACGCGAAAAGGTCTTCCGCACGAGGTACTGCGCATGATTAATCCGGAGCGCCGGCTGCGCGTGCCCGACTTGCCATTATTACGACCGGCTCCGGTATTCTTGGAGTTTCACCGCTCTGAGATTTTTGACCGCTCAGATTGAAATGACCCCAGTCAGTCGGTCGGCGGCGGCGATCGTATGGAACGGGACAATCGAATCGCCGGACCCCACGCTTCCGCTTACCCGGCGCGAGGAGTTGGCGGGCATGGATCGGTGGCAGATCGGCGAGCGCCTGTTCGGCCGTCACGGCGGGGGGGAATGCGGGTCCGCAGCGGGCGGCTCGCTGTAGCTGTGCGCCCGCAGCAGGAGCCCGTTCAGGAGGGTGGGCCGCAATCTCGCGCAGCTTCGGGCGCCCGACCCGGGCGAAGGCCTGACAGGGCGGCCCGCCAACAATCACGTCGATGGCGTCTGCGACCGGGCCAAGATTCAGGGCGGCTCCGAGCGCTTCCGGGGGCGTCGTAACGATGTCCCGCGCCCGGCTGTGTTCTGCATCGCCGCCGTGGAAGTTGCGCGCGTGCGAGCGCGCGGCGTGCGGATCGGATTCGACGGCCGCCTGGATGGCAAAGCCGGCGGCCTTAAAGCCCAGCGAAAGCCCGCCGCAGCCGGCGAACAGGTCGAGCACGCGTGGACGACCCCCCGCACGCAGCCGGGCAATTTTCCGTAAGGCCGCGTCTGTGATCATCCCCCGCTCGGCTCTTCAGTTCAACGAATTGCAACTCCAGCGCGGATGCCGTCTGCCTGCGCCCCGCGTCTGCAGCTGCACCATAGCCGCCTTCGCTAAGTTCAGCCAGGTTCGCGCTGCCAACGCTTCCCCGTCCGCTTGCCGCCGAGCTCTCCATCTCTGTGATTTGCATGCGGCGCCGGGTGGCGCGTGAAGTACGGAACTGGCTGGCCGCTCCAGATCCGTACGTTTGCGTAACTGTCGGCATGGCAATCACGATTTCGAACTGGTACCAGGTTGCTGGTCCGCAAGCTATTGAGAATGCTGGAGTCTCAGGCCATAAACTAAATTGGCGCAGTGCCCGGGTTGCAGAGAAGGGGCCTGAAGCGAGAACGCCCGAGGGCCTTTGACGCCGATGATGTTGGGCAGCTTCGCCAGCCGGGCCAACAGAACATCCGTTCCCCAAAGCCGAACTATCTCGTCGTAGCGACACGCCAAGTTTACGTCAGGCCATGGAGGCTGGACTCAGCAGCATGGATCTGGGATTACTATAGCGTCGACTTTGGTGAGGGCTGTTCTAAGGCACAAGAGTAGTCCAAGTTGAGTAACTTTGTTAGAAAACTCTACTATGACACTTTAGAAGTAGATGCTTGTTTATTTTCTAGGAAATTTGTCTTTGCCGAATCTCGCAGACAGTTATTAATGGAGATAATGTGATGGATTACAATGGCACTGCTAATAACGATATGATGACGGTAGTAATAGTAATGACGTCATGTTTGTTCGTTCTGGAAATGACTATATGCTTGGCAAAGCCGGCAACGACGACATGTGGGGCGGCGATGGCAATGACTTTACGCAGGGTGGTGACGGTAACGATACGCTGCACGGTAATAGCGGTAGAGATACACTGTATGGCGGCACGGGTAATGACAGCCTGTACGGTGGCAATGGCAATGATGTCCCGCAGGGCGGCAGGGGTAAAGACTATCTGAATGGCGGGACCAGTTCAGATAGATATGTCATTACTCAAAGCACGGGAGGGTTGAGCAAGATCGCCAGCTTCGAGGTGTCCAATCACGATGAGCGGATCGACCTGACCAGCTTACGGATATTCACGGCATGTCCGGCCTGACGCTGAGCGCTTCGGGCGGCGATACGGTGGTCTCGCTGGGTAACGGGCAGACCCTGGTCATTATTGGCGTGACCCCCTCGGCGCTTTCTGCCAGCAACTTCATCTTCAGCGCGGCGGTCAACACCGCGCCGGTGGCGACCGACGACGTCAACGCGATGGGCGAGGACGCGACGGCGGGCGGCAACGTGCTGGCCAACGACAGCGACACCGACGCCGGCTCGCGTTCCGACGTCGGCACTGGAACGGTTGCCAGGAACTTCCGTTGAATCCAACGTTCAGCATCCCCTTGGGAGCCCAATTGGATCTGCCAGTGAAGGCCCTACCCTGGACCACTTTTGCGCAACGCACGCTCATCGTGGCGGCGGTAGCAGCCTTGCTCTTTCTGCCTTGGCAAGTCGCGCCGCTTTTCATTCTCGTCTTTGCCGGCATTCTGGTCGCAGTGCTTTTGCGGGCGCTCTCAAATTCGCTGGCGCAAGTGACCGTGCTATCGGGGCGATGGGCGTTGGTGATCGTCGTAGCAGCAATGCTCGCTCTGGGCGGCGGCATTCTGTACCTGCTTGGCGAAAGGGTCGCCGAGCAATTGTCTCAGCTTGCAAGTCAGCTTCCCGACC
>DAIQPV010000001.1:28572-32688 GCA_036787145.1 Rhodospirillales bacterium | reverse complement strand
CCGACCCCTGGGCGCAGGCCAAGTCAATGTTGCAGTCCACGTTCGGCAGGGACTTTCTCGGTCAGATAGGATCGGGAGACAATGCCATGTCGTCGTTGTCGAAGATCGGCAGCGTCGCTTCTGTAACCCTCAGCGCTGTTGCCATCGCGGTCCTTGTCCTTTTCCTCAGGCTGTTTCTTGTCGCCGACCCGGCCCGGGTGAACCGGCGCGCCGCCGGCAACCCTTCGGGGCGGCGCAAAGACTATCTGTTGCTGGTCATCCCCCGCCTCATCGTCCTCTCCGTCCTCCTGCTCGCGGCAATGCCGGCGCCGGCGCAGGAAAGCCTGCTGCCGACACCCGAGCCTTCGGCGGGGAAATCCGGACAGCCGGCGCCTGCTCCGACGGTAGAACCGGGGGTCCATCCCGAGGAGGACGCAGCGATCGCCCAGCGCCTCCGCACCACCTACAGCGTCGTTGAGGGACTCGCGCCGATGCAGGTGCGGGTTACCTCCGGGGTGGTCGTGCTCACCGGCGAGGTGAGCAGTCAGGCGCTGAAGGAGCAGGCGGCACGGCTCGCGCGCAGCGTCAAAGGGGTTGCCGAGGTCGAAAATCGGATCGAGGTGGCGCAGGATCTGAAGAGCCGCTTAACGCCGGCGCTGCGACGACTAAACGAAGCCTGGTTCGGCTTCATCCGCCTGCTGCCGGTCCTGCTCGTCGCCTCCGCCATCATCGCCGCCGCCGTCCTCCTTGGCCGCTGGCTGGCACGGCGGCGTGCGATGTACCGGCACCTGGCCGCCAACGAGTTTCTCGCCCGCCTGCTCGCGCAGGTTGTCCAGGGCGTCGTCCTGATTGGCGGTGCGGCGCTCGTCATGTTGCTGCTCGACACGAAGGGCCTAGTCGACACGGTGCTTGGCGCGGCCGGCATTCTCGGCCTCGCCCTCGGCTTCGCCCTGCGCGATACCGTCGAGAACTACATCGCCAGCATCCTCCTCAGCCTCCGCCGCCCCTTCGATCCGAAGGACTACGTCCAGATCGAAGGACATGAAGGCTTCGTCGTCCGGCTGACCTCGCGCGCAACGGTGCTGCTGACGCTCGACGGCAACCATGTGCGGATTCCCAACGCCACGGTCTTCAAGGGCCTGATCGTCAACTTCACCGCCAATCCGCAGCGCCGCTTCACCTTCCGGGTCGGCATCGCGCCGAACGAAAAGCTGTCCTGGGCGCAGGAGGTGGCGACCGACGCCTTGGTCGAGGTCGAGGGCGTGCTCGCGGAGCCGCCGCCGGCGGCGCTCTATCATGACGTGCCCGACGTCGGTGTTACACTGACCGTCGCCGGCTGGATGGACCAGCGAACCCACGATTTCCTCAGGGTGCGCAGCGAGGCGATCCGAGTTGTCGTCAGACGGATGACGGAAGCGAACGTCGCCGCCCCGGAAGCGACGATCCGCGTCCGCCGCGCACCCGAAAGCGGCACGAAGCGGCAGGAGCCGAAGTCGGCGACCGCGACGAGAGCTCCAGAGTTTCGCACGTCGCGGGACCGGTCAATCGAGCGCGTCGTTGAACAAGAGAGCACGCGCGGACCCGACCTCCTTGACGGTTCCAAGCTGACGGAATGAGCGAAACAGAAAGGGGGCCGTAGGGTCGGGCTCCGCCGACCCTGGGACGGGAGAGGTCGAGCCACCAACGAGGCTCAGAGCCCACACGTGCCCGCTCACGTCGGAACGCCAACGTCTCCGCTCGGAGAGGATCGGACTATGAAAATCGCGCAATGGATCATCGGCAATCTGTTGCTGCTCGTAACGGCGCTGCCGTTTCTCCAGTCGGACAGCCGCTTTGTCCGCATCTGGGACTTCCCGCGCCCTCAAATAGCGGTTCTCCTCGCCGCCGCCTTGATCGCCGCCATCATCACGTTCGGCTTTGCCCGTTGGCAGGCGCTGCTCTGGGAGGGGCTCTTGGCGCTGGCCCTTTGCTATCAGCTCTACCGGATCCACCCCTACACGACATTCAGCCCGGTCGAAGCCCTGGGCGCAAAAGGCGAATCCCGGGAAGGCGTCGACACCGTACTTCGTCTGCTCGTCGCTAACGTTCGCCAGTCCAATCGGGACTCGGCGCCGGTTCTGCGCTACATCGCCAACCTCGATCCCGACCTGGTTCTCCTCGTCGAAACCGACTCCTGGTGGGCGGCTCGGCTGCAGTCGTTGCGGGACGTCTACGCCAACGTGGTCGCTCAGCCGCAGGACGACTCCTACGGCATGCTCCTGTTTTCGCGACTGCCTCTGATCGAGCCACGCGTTCGTTTTCTTATCGACGACTACGTCCCGTCGATCGAAACGGGCGTCCGGCTCCGTTCCGGTGATGTCATCGACTTTCATGGCGTGCACCCGAAGCCTCCACCGCTGCACGACACCGCTGAACGCGACGCCGAGCTGCTGATCGTCGGCCGCCGGCTGCGCGCCACTCCCACCCCCGCCATCGTTGCCGGCGATCTGAACGACGTCGCTTGGTCGGACACGACACGTTTGTTCCAGAAGGTCAGCGGGCTCCTCGATCCGCGCATCGGCCGCGGACTCTACAGCACCTACAACGCCGACTGGCCGCTTCTCCGCTGGCCTCTCGACCACGTGTTCTTTGCGCGGTCGTTCGTTCTCGTCGAAATGCAGCGCCTCGGCCACATCGGCTCGGACCACTTTCCGTTCTATATCGCACTCTCCTACCGGCCGGACGCGCCTTCGGCGCAGGCGGCGCCCGCGCCGAAGACGGAGACCTTGCGGCGTGCGCGGCGGGTCATCAAGGAGGGACGCCAGAAAGCACGCGGGGAGGAGTGATGGCCGCGCGGATCGAAAACAGGTGGCCGCCCAGCGGGGGTCGGCACCCCGCCGGCCAATGGCGGTGCCGCAGGCAAATCGCCTGGCGCGGCCCGCCGGCGATGCCTCTGAACCCAATCCTGGCGCTGGACTGTGAATCGGCATGGAATAAGGGACCCCGTATTCGGGGTGATCGGCGTTCCAATCGGGGCCCCCGGGGCGGAGGGTTCACAGTGGCTTCCATGAGGAACATGGCTGTTCCATCTGATCAGCCGGCTCTACGAGCGGACTTCAATCATCGCCTTCGGCGGACAACATCCGTTCCCGGGCTAGCGCAAACGGCACCAGCCCGCGCAGGACTACAGGCCGCATTCGCGCCGCTAGTCGCGCGCGGTGCGCAGCAGGCGGGACTTCTGGCGCTGCCAGTCTCGCTGCTTGATGGCCTCGCGCTGGTCCGCCTTGCGCCGGCCCTTGGCGAGACCGAGGGAGACCTTGGCGATGCCACGCGCGTTGAAAAAGATGGAGAGCGGAACCAGCGTCATGCCCTCGCGGCGGATGGCGCCGGTCAGCTTGTCGATCTCGCGCCGATGGAGCAGCAGCTTGCGCGGCCGCTTCGGTTCGTGACCAAAGGTCTTGCCGGGATCGTACGGCGCGATGTGGGCATTCAGCAGCCAGATCTCGCCATTCCGGTCGCTGGCATAGGATTCGACGATCGAGGCCTGGCCGCGGCGCAGCGACTTCACTTCGCTGCCGGTCAGCATCAGGCCTGCCACGATGGTTTCTTCGATGCTGTAGTCGTGACGCGCCCGGCGGTTTTGCGCGACCGTCTTGCTCTGATCCTCCTCCGACTTTGCTGCCATGCCCGCCTTCAGTTCAAGAGCCTCAGTTCGACAGCCTTCAGTTCAACAGGCCAACGCTCTGCATGCCGCGCCGCACGATGTCGCGGCTGGCCTCGGTGAGCGGCGCCAGCGGCAGCCGCGTCTCCGGGGCGCACTTGCCGAGCAGGCTCGCCGCGAACTTCACCGGGGCCGGGTTGCTTTCGCAAAACAGAGCCGAATGCAGCGGCATCAGCCGGTCCTGCAGCGCCATCGCCGTGGCGACGTCGCCATCCCGCCAGGCCCGCTGCATCTGCGCACACAACCCCGGCGCTACGTTCGCCGTGACCGAGATACAGCCATGGCCGCCCGCGGCCAGGAATGGCAGCGCCGTGCCGTCCTCGCCGGAAAGCTGGCAGAATCCGTTGCCGATGGCGAGCCGGGTGCGGACCGGCCGGGTCAGGTCGGCGGTGGCGTCCTTGACGCCGATGATGTTGGGCAGCTTCGCCAGCCGGGCC
>DAIQPV010000001.1:0-28562 GCA_036787145.1 Rhodospirillales bacterium | reverse complement strand
GTCTCCACGCTCATGTCGATCACCGAGCGGGGAGGAATGTTATAGATGATCACCGGCAGATCGACGGCTTCGACGATTGCCTGGTAATGGCGGAACAGACCATCCTGGGTCGGCTTGTTGTAATACGGGGTGACGACCAGCGCCCCCTGGGCGCCGGCCTGCCTGGCGTGCCGGGTGAGTTCGATGGCTTCCGCCGTCGAGTTCGATCCGGTCCCAGCGATCACCGGCACCCGTCCGCCGGCGGCATCGATGCACACCTCGACCACCCGCTTGTGCTCTCCGTGATCGAGGGTCGGCGATTCGCCCGTGGTGCCGCAGGGGACCAGCCCGTCCGTGCCTTCCGCGATCTGCCAGTCGACCAGCGCGCGGAACGCCGATTCGTCGAACGCGCCGTCTTTGAACGGCGTGATCAAGGCGACGATGGAGCCCCTGAACATGTCACATTCTCCCTTTGCATGCGGGCATCGCCCGATCGCGGGCGGGCGCGACCTTATCGCCCGCTTGCGCTTTTGCAAAGTGGGGAGGTCTCTGCTGTAGAACGTCGCGACGACCGCCGTTGCCACACGCTTGCCGTAATCTGCGCAACTCCGTAGAGTCCACCGGCGGGGTCGGCCGGCAAGCCGTCGCCCCCCTATCGGCAATGACGGGAGGCGATAAGCCGGTGAAGACCCGTGTCGGTCGCTGCCTGACCGTTCTGGCAGCAGTCGCCCTGTTGGTGCTGGCATCCCCTGATAGCCGCGCTGATGATCAATCGCTGGCTTATGCAGCTCTTTCCGCTGCCAGCGGCGGAGACTGGGGCGAAGCGCACAGCTTGGCGAGCTCCTCGTCCGACCCGGTCCTGTCGAAGCTGGTGCTCTGGCTGGATGCCACGCGCTCCAATGGCGGCGGCTCCTTTGAGCAGATCACCGGCTTCGTCATCGACAATCCGGACTGGCCGTCGCAGCGGACCTTGCGCCTCCGGGCTGAGCAGGCCCTTGCCAATGGCGCGTCCGATCAGGCGGTTCTTGCCTGGTTCGACCGGAATGACCCCCTGACCCTGACGGGGGCGAGCCGCTACGCGGATGCACTGATCGCCGCGGGCGAGGACGCCCGGGTGACGGCCGCGGCTCGCGCCGCCTGGGCGAGCACCGATGCGCAGACGGTCGAAGAGGAAGAAGCCTACTACATCCGCTTTGCCGGCGTGCTCACCGACGCCGATCATGCGCAGCGCCTGGACCGCTTGCTGTGGGCAGGGCGGATTTCACCCGCGCAGCGGATGCTCTCCCGTGTCGACCCGGGTCAGCGCGCTCTGGGAGAGGCGCGGATAGCGCTGCGCCAGTTGAGCGACAGCGGGCCGGGGCTCGCCGCGCAAGTGCCGGGCGAACTGCAGGGCGACCCGGGATTGGTCTACGATCAGGTGCGATGGCACCGGCGCAAGGACAACGAGACCGCGGCGCGGCAATTGCTGACCACGTGGCGGCCGGACTATGCCCAGCCCGAGTTGTTCTGGAAGGAGCGCGGGCTTCTGGCTCGCGACGCCCTGAGCCAGGGGAACGCCGAGGGCGCTTACGCCGTGGCGCGCGAGCACGGCTTCGTCGAGGGCAGCGAACGGGCCGATGCCGAATGGCTGGCGGGCTGGATCGCGCTCCGCTTCCTTCAACAACCGGATATCGCCGCCGCCGACTTCTTGAGCATGTTCGAGACCGTGAGCCATCCGGTGAGCCGGGCCCGGGGCGCCTACTGGTCGGCCCGGGCAGCGCAGGCAAGGGGCGACACGGAGAGCGCCCTGCTGTGGCACAAGGCCGCCGCCCAACATGGTGTCGCGTTTTATGGACAGCTGAGCGCCGCCGAAGTCCGGCCGGGACAGCCTCTGCATCTGCCCCCCGATCCCGCGCCGGACGCCGCCGAGGACGCGAGCTTTCGCAGCCATGAGTTGACCCGCGCGGTTGGCCTGCTGGCCGGCAGCGGCGATCGTGACACGCAGAAGACCTTCCTGTTGCGTCTTGCCGAGTTCGGCGAAACGCGAGGCTGGAAACACAGCGCGGCGGCGCTCGCCGCCAACATCGGCCGCCCCGATCTCGGTATCGCCATCGCCCGCCAATCGATCCGGGGGGGTGGACTGCCGCTGATCGGTCCGGGCTACCCGGTCACGCCGGCGGCCGACTACGCGCAGTATGCCGGCGTCGAGACACCGCTGGTGCTTGCCGTCATCCGCCAGGAAAGCGCGTTCGATGTCGCCGCCACCAGCCCGGCGGGCGCCCAGGGGCTGATGCAGCTGATGCCGGGCACGGCTCGCGACATTTCCGCCAGGCTTGGCATCCCCTACGCTCCGAGTTCGCTGATCGGCAGCCCCGAGTACAACGTCAATCTCGGCAGCAGCTATATCCAGGAGATGTTGCAGCGGTTCGACGGATCCTACATCCTGGCACTCGCCGCCTACAATGCGGGGCCATCGCGCGTGAACCAGTGGATCGCCAGCAACGGCGATCCGCGGACCAGCACCGAGGCCGCGGTGGATTGGATTGAAATGATTCCCTTCAGCGAAACGCGGAATTACGTCCAGCGCTGTCTCGAAAACCTGCAGGTCTACCGCAACCGCGCGGGTGGCGTGCAGCTCGCCCAGACCCTGGCGGTAGACCTGGTGCGATGAACCGGGGAGCAAGCCCGAACCCGGCGGAAGCGTTGTCGGAGCTTCGCACCGTTCTCTTTGATGCCTACGGCACGCTCTTCGATGTCAACGCGGCGACGGCGCGCTGCCGGGATGCGCTCGGGAGCCATGCCGAGCCATTGTCGGCGCTATGGCGGGCGAAGCAGCTCGAATACTCGTGGCTGCGCAGCCTGCGCGGCGACTTCGCCGACTTCTGGCACGTCACCAGCGAGGCGCTCGACTACGCCATGGAGGCCCTGGGGCTGTCGGACCCGGGGTTGCGGTCGCGGCTCATGGAGCGTTATTTCGTGCTCCGCGCCTATCCGGAAGTGCCCGCGATGCTGAGCGAGCTGAAGGCGGCCGGCGTTCGCACCGCGATCCTGTCGAACGGATCCGTCAGCATGCTGGTGGGGGCGGTGCAGTCCGCCGGGATCCACGACCTGGTGGGCGACATTCTCTCCGCCGATGCCGCCGGCAACTTCAAGCCCCATCCCAGCGTCTATCAGCTTGCGGTCGAGCGCTTCAATCTTGCGGCCGAAGAAATGGTCTTCGTTTCATCCAATGCCTGGGATGCGTCGGGCGCCGCCCACTTCGGATTCCAGGTGGTGTGGATTGATCGCAGCGGCGGCACACTGGACCGGCTGCCGGGAGAGCCGGTCGCCCGTCTCCGCTCGCTGGCGGAATTGCCGGGCCTGCTGGGCGTCACGGCCGGGCAGGGGGGCTGATGCTCGTCGTCGAGCCGTCCGTGCTGGCGCTGGCGGGCGGGGTCCTGGACCGGTGTCGCGGTCAGGGCCTGCGGCTGGCGACGGCCGAGTCGTGCACCGGAGGGCTGATTGCCGGCTGCCTCACCGCGATCGCCGGTTCCTCCGTCGTGTTCGATCGTGGTTTCGTTACCTACTCGAACGAGGCCAAGATCGCAGAACTCGGCGTCTCCGCCGGGCTGTTGGCCGGGCGCGGAGCCGTGGACGATGATGTGGCCCGCGAGATGGCGGAAGGCGCCATGTCGAAGGCCGGGGTTGATGTCGCCGTCGCGGTGACCGGAATCGCCGGGCCGGATGGCGGCAGTCCGGCCAAGCCGGTCGGCCTCGTCTATATCGCAGCGGCGCGCCGCGACGCGGAGACGCTCTGCGAACGACACGTGTTTCCCGGCGACCGGCAGGAGGTGCGGGCGGCGACGGTGGAAGCGGCGCTTCGCCTACTCGCCCGTCGGCTCGGCGGATGAAACCGGAGCCGCCGCGGATTCTGGTGCAAGTGCAGGCCCATAGAGCTGCCCGGCCCGCCTTTCGAAGGCGTTGACCATGCGCCGGACGGCCTCGTTGAACAGCTTGCCGATCAGCGTCTGCAGCGTCTTCGAGCGGAACTCGAAGTCGATATAGAAATCGATGACGCAGCGGCCGGTCCCGTCGTCGCGAAACTTCCAGTGATTGTTGAGGTAGCGGAACGGCCCGTCGCGGTAGACAACGTCGATCCGGTCCGGTCGGTGCAGCGTCACCTCGGATGCGAACTTCTCCCGGAAGACCTTGAAGCCGATCATTAAATCAGCGACGAACTGATCCGGGCCGAGGTGACGACGGATGCGGCAGGCGAGGCACCACGGCAGGAATTGCGGATAGCGCTCGACGTCGGCGACGAGCTCGAAAATCTGTTCCGGCGCGTACGGAACGATGCGCTGTTCCGCGTGGGTGGGCATCGAAGGACGATCACCTCGCCCGCGTCAGCGGCCGGCCAACTGGCTCAGACGGGCGCTGCGCAAGGCGGCAAAATCTCGGTCGGCGTGGTAGGAAGATCGTGTCAGCGGCGACGAGGCAACCAGGAGAAACCCCTTGGCGAGCCCGATGGCGCGATACTCCTCGAATTCCTCCGGTTCGACGAAACGGTCAATCGCCGCGTGTTTGGGGGTGGGCTGCAGGTATTGGCCAATGGTCAGGAAATCGACCCCGGCCGAACGCAGGTCATCCATGACCTGCAGCACTTCGCCCCGCGTCTCGCCGAGACCGACCATGATGCCCGACTTGGTGAACAGCCGGGGGTCGCGTTCCTTGGCACGATCGAGCAAACGCAGCGAGTGATAATAGCGGGCGCCGGGCCGGATGCCGGGGTAGAGCCGGGGAACCGTCTCCAGGTTGTGGTTGAACACGTCGGGACGGGCCTCCACGACCGCTTCCAGCGCGCCCTGCTTGTGGCGAAAATCGGGCACCAGGATCTCGATGCTGGTCGAGGGGGCGGCGGCACGGATGCGGTCGATACACCGGACGAACTGCAGGGCGCCGCCATCCGCCAGATCGTCGCGGTCCACCGAGGTGATCACCACGTGGTTGAGGCCGAGCTTGACGACCGTGTCCGCGAGGTTCTCGGGTTCGTGCGGATTGACGGCGCCCGGTTTGCCGGTGGCGACGTTGCAGAAGGCACACGCGCGGGTGCAGATGTCCCCGAGGATCATCACGGTGGCGTGCTTCTTCGCCCAGCACTCGCCGATATTCGGGCAGCCGGCCTCCTCGCAGACCGTGTGCAGCTTGTGCTCGCGGATGATCCGGTGGGTTTCGCCGTAAGCAGGCGATGTCGGCGCCTTCACCCGGATCCAGGCCGGCTTGCGCGGTGACGGATTATCCGGCCGATGCTGCTTTTCCGGATGCCGGGCGGGACTATCGGCGGGAATCTCGATGATCATCAATTGCATATGGCCGGGATCGCGAGACCCGTCAAGCGCGCTGGGCGCTCCCCCGACAGTTTCGACCGAGAGCGGGTTCGGCGGCGGCATCGCTATCGCCGGGCCGTTGCCAGACGGCGGAGGACTTTCGCCCTCCGCCGCCGAAAGCAGCACCGTTTGGCGGTATCAGTGGCTGGAGGCGCCGGCCGCGCCGAACCCGGTCTGGGCCCGCACCAGCTGATCGTCGTAGGCGTTCATCTCGTTCACGGCCCGCGGACTCTTATCGAGCACCGACACGATCCATGCCGTCAGGAACGCCAGAGGCATTGAGAAAATCGCCGGCTGCTCATAGGGGAACAGCGGGGCCGTGTGGCCGAGCACGGTGACCCACACCGCCTTGGAGAAGACGACGATCGCGGTTGCCGTGACCAGGCCGACGAGGCCGCCCCAAACCGCTCCCCGCGTCGTCAACCCCTTCCAGTACATCGAGAGGATCAGGATCGGGAAGTTGCACGAGGCGGCGATGCCGAACGTCAGGCCGACGAGAAAGGCGATGTTGAGCTTCTCGAACAGGATTCCGGACAGCACCGCGAGCAGGCCAAGGCCGAGCGACGACAGTCGGGAGATGCGGACCTCGGCCGCTTCGGTCGTCCTGCCGCCCATGATGACGTTGGCGTAGAGATCGTGGGCGATCGCCCCTGCACCCGCCAGCGCGAGCCCGGCGACCACCGCCAGAATGGTGGCGAAGGCCACGGCGGCAAGGAAGCCCAGCATGATATCGCCGCCGACCGCCTGAGCCAGATGCATGGCCGGCATGTTGCCGCCGCCGATCATCTTGCCGCCGATGACGCCGCCCTCGAAGAAGGCCGGATTCTGGCCGACGATGACGATCGCGGCGAGGCCCATCAGGGAGACGACGCAAAAGAAGAAGCCGACGCAGAAGGTCGCCACAAACACGCTCTTGCGCGCCTCCTTGGCATTCGGGACGGTAAAGAACCGCATGAGAATATGCGGCAGCCCGGCGGTGCCGAACATCAGGCCCAGCCCCAGCGACACGGCGGTGACGGGGTCAGCGAGCAAGGTGCCCGGCCCCATCAGCTTCATACCTTCCTTGCTTGCGGCCACCGCCTGGTCTGCCAGCGTCTCAAAGTTGAAGCCGAACTGCGCAAAGGCCAGCAGCATCACCAGCGTGCCGCCGCCGAGCAGCAGGCAGGCTTTGATGATCTGCACCCAGGTGGTCGCGATCATTCCCCCGAAGGTGACATAGATCACCATCAGCACGCCGACCAGCGCCACCGCCGACCAGTAGGGCAGGCCGAACAGGAGCTTGATGAGCTGCCCGGCACCCACCATCTGCGCGGTCAGATAAAAGATGACCACAGTCAGCGAGCCGATCGCCGCCATCGTCCGCACCTTCTTCTGATCGAGGCGATAGGAAACGATGTCGGCGAACGTGAACTTGCCGAGGTTCCGCAGGCGTTCTGCCATGACGAACATGATGAACGGCCAGCAGGCGTAAAAGGCGATGCAGTAGACAAAGCCGTCATAACCGCGGGTGTAGACGAGGCTGGTCAGGCCAAGCAGCGTTGCCGCCGACATGTAGTCGCCTGCGATCGCGAGGCCGTTTTGCGTTCCCGAGATGCCCCGCCCGGCGGCGTAGAAATCGCTCGCCGTCTTGGTGCGCTTCGACGCCCAGTAGGTAATACCCAGCGTCAGGGCGACGAAAATCAGGAACATGATGATGGCATTGGGGTTGACGGCCTGCTGCTGGGTCTCTCCCACCGCTGCCGGCGCTGCCGTGGCTGGTCCAACCCAGAGGCCGGCCAGACCTGTGGCCGCGAGGATGCCGAGGTGCCCGATCATTTCTCGGCCTCCTGAATGATCTCGACGTTCGCGACGTCGAATTCCCTGTTGGCCCGCTGAACGTAATAGCCGGTGAGCAGCCAGAAGAACGTGATGATCCCGACCCCGATCGGGATGCCGATCGTCGTCGTGGACCCGTCGAACAGCGGCTTGGCCAACAGCCCTGGCGCGAAAGCGACGACGAGGATGAAGCCATAAAAAATGGCGAGGACGAGGACAGCGAGGCTCCAAGAAAGCTTGCTGCGCTTCGCCATTTCACTTCGATATCTTGGGTTATTTCGTATTCGGTAATATACCTCGGACGACATTTTCTTCCCTTCCTGGTGTTGTTACTACCCCATTTGTGCCTGCATCGGGACAGGAGATCATCTTGTCCCATTGCGACCGATCCATATACACCAGGTAAAAGGATTATTTCACCATGGATATTTTTTTCAACTAAGGGGGATTCGCCCTCGGGCCGGAGATATCGGACACCGAGATCACGCCCCGCAAAGGGAAGGGGACGTTCTTGTTCGCCTTTAAAGGCTGCAAAAGTGACGACAATTTTGGGCCGGCTACCCCAATGGGGATTAACGGCTGATCTTCCGCGCGACGGCAGGGGGCCGCAACGGGCCGGGGTCAGTCGCCGGCGAGCCGGGAGGCTACGGCTTCGGCGATGGCGAGCGAAGATGTCAGCCCCGGGCTTTCGATGCCATAGAGGGCGATCAGGCCGGGGACGCCATGGGCTTCCTTTCCCTGAATGACAAAGTCCACGGGCTGCTCGCCCGGCGCCTGGATCTTCGGGCGGATGCCGGCGTAATCGGGCGCCAGCGCGCCATCCTTCAGCCCCGGCCAGTAGCGCCGAATCGAGGCGAAGAACAGGTCGGCGCGCGCGCCGTCGACGGTATAGTCCACGGCCTCCACCCATTGCGCATCGGGGCCGAAGCGAGCGCGTCCGGCGAGATCACGGGTGTAGTGCAGGCCGATGCTGGCGTGGTCGGGGGGCGGGTAGACCAGTCGCTGGAACGGCGGCCGGCCCGCCAGCGAGAAGTAGCTGCCCTTCGAATAATGCAGCGGCGGAACGCTGGAGGAGGGGACGCCGTCGATGGCGCGTGACAGCGCTTGCGAGCCGAGTCCTGCGCTGTTGATGACCGTGCGGCAGAGCAGTTCGAGGTCAGCGTCGGGCGCTCCGCCTTGCCCGGGCTGATCGCCGTTGGCAATGCGCAGCACGATCCCGTCGTCGCGAACGGCACCCCCCAGGACGCGGGCGTGGAACGCAAACATCGCGCCGTGGTCCTCGGCGGCTCCCTTCAGGCTCAACATGTAGCCGTGGCTGTCGAAAATTCCGGTGGAGGGCGAAAGCAACGCAGCGAGACAGCGCAACTCGGGTTCCAGGACCCGCGCGTCGTCGCCGGAGAGCCAGCAGATGTCTTCGACGCCGTTGGCGAGCGCGCGCGCCTGCACGCCGCGTAGTTGATTGACCTCCGCCTCGTCCGTGGCCACCACCAGCTTTTCGCAACGAAGGTGCTCGATCCCGTGATCGCCCAACCATGCGTAGAGGAGGTCGCGGCCACGCCGGCAGTAGCGGGCTTTCAGGCTGGCGGGCGGGTAGTAGAGACCGGCATGGATGACTTCCGAATTCCGCGAGCTGGTGACGGTGCCGAATGTGCCGGCTGCTTCGAGGACGAGCACCTCGCGTCCCGCTGCCGCCAGGGCGTGCGCGATTGCGAGCCCCACCGCGCCGGCGCCGACGACGACACAGTCCGCGCGCTCCATCATCCCGTTCTCTCCCCAGCTTGCATGCCCGTGGGTGATCGACGAGCCGAGTAGATAATCTAGCGAAGCTTGCTATCTTCAAAGTTAACACGGGCGAGGCGCTGCCCCGCCGCAGGTTTTGATATCACGATGACCAGCAACGACAGGACCCTGACCTCGGTCGCCTCGACGGCGGATGTGGATACGTTTTTGCAAACTCTCGATCGGCGTGGCGCGCGGGCCTCACAGACGCGGGGCCGCCTGCTGTTCGCCCTCGACGCCACCGGCAGTCGTCAGGCGGCTTGGGATCGGGCGGCGCGAATCCAGGCGGATATGTTCCTTGCCGCCCAGGCGCTGGGGGGCCTGCAGATCCAGCTCTGCTTTTATCGGGGTTACGGCGAATTCAAGGCAAGTCCGTGGCTCGCCGAGGCGGCGCCGCTGCTCCGGATGATGACGTCGGTTTCCTGCCGCGCCGGCGAAACCCAGATTGCCCGCGTCTTGCAGCACGCCACCAACGAAGCGTTGGCACGGCGGGTCAGCGCGCTGGTGTTCGTTGGCGACTGTTGCGAAGAAGCGATCGACGCGCTGGCGGCGAAGGCCGGTGAACTGGGGACTCTCGGCGTCCCCGCCTTCATGTTTCATGAGGGCCATGATCCGCGCGCCGAGCGGGCATTCCAGGAAGTGGCCCGGCTGACGGGCGGCGCCTACTGCCGCTTCGATGCATCGAGCCCGGACGCCTTGCGGCGACTCCTCTGCGCGGTTGCCGTCTATGCAGCCGGCGGCGGACCGGCTCTCCTTCGCCATGCCGACGGGGCGGGTGCCGAAGTGAGGCGCATCGCCCATCAGATCACCAGCCGACGCGAGGGACGCTGACCCGGTGCTGCTCTGGCTCCTTCTGGGGATCGGCCTGCTGTGTCTTCTCCTCGCCGCCGTTCGCTGGGCCGCGTCGGCCGATCCGAAAACCCTGCTGATGGTTGCGAAGACCGCCGCCATTGCCGTCTTCGTCGTCGCGGGCGGGTTTCTCCTGCTGCGCGGAGGTCTCGGCTGGATCGTTGCGCTGATGCCGGTGTTGCTGCCCTTTGCGCTGCGCTGGCGACGCTTGGGGACCGCCACGCTCGGCGGGGGCGGTACTGGCGGATCGCCGGGGCAGAGTTCTCGCGTGCGCACCCGCTTCTTCGACATGCGCCTGGATCACGAAACCGGCGAACTCGACGGAGATATCCTGGAGGGACCGCATGCCGGCCGCCCGCTGAGCGAACTGGATGTGGCCGACCTCCTGGCGATGCTGCCGCGGGTGCGGGCGGAGGACGGCAAGTCGGCGCGCCTGCTCGAAGCCTACCTGGACCGGCGGCATCCCCAATGGCGTGCCGATCGGCCGGGGGGACAGGCCGCCGATGACGGCGGCGAGGACGGGGCAGGGGCCGAGACGGGAGGCTCGATGACGACCGAAGACGCCTATCGGGTGCTGGGGCTAAGCGCGGGCGCGAGCGAAGCGGACATTAAGAATGCTCACCAACGCCTGATCCAGCATCTTCATCCCGACCGCGGCGGATCCTCCTTCCTGGCCGCCCAGGTGAACCGGGCGCGCGATGTCCTTCTCGGGACGCATCGCCGTTAGCCCCCGCAGACGTCGGTCCCGTTGCCCCCTCGCGGCTTCCGCCGCGGTGAAAGGCGCGATGCGCGGCAAGCTCGAATGCGGGGCGGCTGGGGGTTCCGCATCGACCCCGTGCAAACCGCCATCCGCCGCCAAATGCGACAGCCCTGGCCGACACAGGTTGACGTGCCCGGGTATCTGAGATAAGCGCGGAAAATCGAAGGAGGAATAAACTCGCCGCCGCTAGGAGGGCCGATATGGACCGTCGCATCGTCACCGTCTTTGGCGGGTCGGGTTTTGTTGGCCGCTACGTCGTGCGAAGGCTGGCGGCCGCCGATTGGATCGTGCGCGTTGGCGTGCGGGATCCGGAGACAGCAGCATTCCTGAAGGTCGCGGGCGACCCCGGGTACGTCGCTCCCCTGGCCGCCGATATCACCGACGACGACTCGGTGGCGCGGGCGGTAGACGGCGCTGACTGCGTCGTTAACCTGGTGGGCATTCTCTACCAGCGGGGCCGGCGCACGTTCCAGCGCCTGCATGTGGAGGGTGCGGCCAGAGTGGCCAGGGCGGCGCATGCGGCCGGCGCAAAGCGCCTTGTGCAAATCTCCGCCATCGGCGCCGACGCCGATTCGCCAGCCGAATACGGCCGCACCAAGGCGGCGGGAGAGAAGACCGTGGCGGACGCTTTCCCCGGCGCGACCGTATTGCGGCCGTCCGTCGTCTTCGGCACGGAGGATGATTTCCTCAACCGGTTTGCCCAGATGGCGCGATTCTCGCCGGTTCTCCCGGTCTTTCCGACGCGGTTTCAGCCAGTCTGGGTTGGCGATGTGGCCGAGGCCGTCTTCCGCGTCCTGAACGACGGCGGCACGGCTGGAAAGATTTATGAACTCGGCGGACCGCAGGTGGTCTCGTTTCGGCAGCTGATGCAGATCATCCTGAAGGAGATCGCTCGCGAGCGCATCCTGCTGCCCTTGCCGCTGGGGCTGGCCGAAATCGAGGCCTGGTTCCTGGAAAAGCTGCCGGTTCCCCCTCTGACGCGCGATCAGGTCAAGCTGCTTGGAATGGATAACGTGGTCGCGGCCAATGCCCTGACGCTGCGCGACCTCGGCATCGAACCAATGGCGATGGAGGCGATCATACCCTCGTACCTTGATCGGTATCGCCCTCAGGCAAAACAGCACCTCAGGCCCGAGTAGCGGCAGGCCCGAGTAGCGGCAGGCCCGAGTAGCGGCAGGCCCGAGAGCGGCAGGTCGAGGAGCGGCCGGCCGGGGCAGCGGCAAAGGCATCTTCGCGGGGAGACACCTCTGCGTGGGCGAACCGGGCCGCCCCGTCGCGGCGTCGCGCTGTTACCTCTCCACACTCCAGGTGTATCCCTGAGAGCGCAAATCCGGGATGATCTCGTCCCTCAGGTGGGATATGCTTCCCTTCCCATCGAGCGAAAACCAACTTATGCCGAGCTTCTCGTAGAGGCGCAGCACGCCGACCGGCATATTTCGCCCTGCGCCATCATCAACCCAGAAATTCGTTTCTGTCATGATCAGGGGATAGCTCGCGCGCAGGCACTGGATGTTCTGCTCCCCGAACTCTTCGGTCCCTCGATAGTGGTGAAAGCCGACAGATGCTTTCGTCCAATCCACGCCCTTCATTTTTGCGATGACTTTTTTGTATGACTCGCAGTCGGGATAAAGATTCGGTGTAGAGAACAAGACGATGTGTGTATCGGGCGCGGCGGCGCGCATGATTTTGTATACTTTGGTGAGATCAGCAATGACCTGGTCGGTCCACTGTTCTGGCCTGCCCCACGGGGCCCGACCGCTGACGGGCTCGTTTGTCAGCTCAAACAAAACATTCGTACGGTTCTTGTAGCGAGGAGCTGCGACGCTCCAGAATTCGATCAGCGAATCCAGGTCATAAGTGCCCGGCTTCTCCGACGTCTTGAACATAATGTACATGCCGTTCTGGGCGGCGAGATCGACAGCCTTGTCGAGGGAAGGCAGTTGCTCGTAGACGGTCTTCCCTATTCTGGTCGTGCCGACGTCAAGCCGGACGGCGTTCAGGCCGAGATCGTGGACAGAGCTCCAAAATGCCGGGTCGGTGGAATAATTGGGCCTTGCCAGGATCATCATCGAGGCGCCCCGCAGAATGGTGCCGCGGTCCGTCAGGACGGTTCCGTTGCCCACGTGCACGCGCTGCCGTTCACCGGTGATCGGCGCGCTGACCTCGCCCCCGCGGGGTTTGCCCGGCGGCGGCGACGAGCAGGCCGCAAGCGCAAAGACCACCAATACTGAAGCAATAAGCCTGATGTGTACCCTGATCGTCATTGTGCCTGAACCTCATCCGTTATTTGTAAACCAGTCGATTTCCAAGAATACGCAAGAGACACGCCCGCGCCGGCAGCGGAAAGCCGCTGGCACCAAGAGCCGGTTCCGGGGCCGATTCCATTAGGCCCCTGGACTGTCCCCGGCAAGGCGGCAATTGCTGATGACGTCGAGGCGTGCCGAAGGATGGGCGGTTCGGCCGGAGCGGCCGGGGGAGCAAATCGGCCTTTGACGCTCTTCGGCGGACTTGTATAAGAGGCCGGTACCTTGTTGCGGCCGTGGCGGAACCGGTAGACGCGCAGCGTTGAGGGCGCTGTGGGCGAAAGCCCGTGGAAGTTCGACTCTTCTCGGCCGCACCACTCGCATGTCATCATCGCACCGACACAGCCCCGCAGGGAGCGCTTCGATCGTCCCTCCATCGTTGCGGCGGCTGCATGCCGATGCGGCTTCTGGCTGCTTCCAGCAACCTCCGATCCTATGCCGTTCCTCAAGCGCCGGCTGCGCACATCTCGGTGTGACGCTAAGTGTGACGGCGGGCAGCGATTGCATCGCACAACGGCTTCGGATAAAGAGCCCGGAATTATCATTTGCAAGGGCGAAGAACCTTTCATGGTCAATCTGCGGGTCGCATCTGCAACGGTCGTCATGCTGCTTTGCGTCAAGGTCGGCGGTGCCTCGGCGGCGGTTTGGGAGGCCCAGTATCGGGCGCCGGCGGAGCAGGCGACCTCCGGCGAGACCAGGGCAGCCGCTTCGGAGCGCGAACCGCGCGCAAAGGAGCGCACACCGCCGCCCCGGCCGATCGTTCCGCCGGAAGGCCAGCAGCAAAATCCGGCCTTGCGGGAGGACTGCGCGTGGGTCGGCCAGCGGATCGTCAGCCTGCTGGTGCGCGACGACGCGATGACCGGAAACGATTTCGTGCCGTTCTATCAGCGCTTCGGCTGTCCTGAGGAACATCTGAGCAAGGCATTCGCCTGTGTTGTCGGATTCGGTATTGCCGAGAACGAGGCGCTGGCCGATCGGGTTGCACAATGCTGGACGGATCCAGCCACGAAGCCGCGCCTTGCGTCTCCGGCTCCCAAGCCGACTCCGGAGTCCACCGACGCACCGAAGGGGGCGGCGGAGCCGCCTGCCGAATCGAAAAAGCCGGCGGAAGTGGCTGACGACCCCAAGAAACCCGGCGACGTGCCACCCCCTGTAAGCAAGCCGGCCAACGGCACAAAGTGACCCACGAGGAGCCCGCGAGTGACCGCCTTGAAGGTGACACAATCCCTACCTAAGTTATCAACTTGCAGCTATCAAAGCTGCTTTGAGCAGGGCATCGACAAAACCGTCAACGCCTCTTCAACCCTTACCTCTCGGTTCAATCCATGCGGATCGTACTGACTGCGGCGGTCGTCGCAGCGGCCATTCAAGCTGCGTCCTGGCATCTGACCGATCGGGCGGTTGCGCCGGCCGATCTGGAAACGCCCATCGATTACGTCTCCTACAGCCCGTATTTGCAAGGCGAGGACCCGCGCACCCATCGTCAGACCATCCCAGCCGAACAGATCGAGTCAGACCTCGCAGCGATCGCCAACGTGGCGCAGGGCGTGCGCGTCTATTCGACGATCGATGGCATCGACCAGGTGCCGGCGATTGCGGCCAAGCTCGGCCTCAACGTCATCGTCGGCTCGTGGGTTGGCGATACCGATGAGCGCGACCGCTCGGAGTTGGACGAGGTGGTGCAGATCGCCAAGCAGCACCGCAACGTTCGTTCCGTGCTCGTCGGCAACGAGGTGCTGACGCGCGCCGAGCGCACCCCCGACGAGTTGATCGCCCTAATTCAAAAGGCCAAGAAGCAGGTGCGCGTCCCGGTCTCCACCGGCGAAATCTGGAACATCTGGCTGGAACAGCCAAAGCTGGTCCGGGCCGTGGACTTTATGGCCGTCCACATCCTGCCGTACTGGGAGGGTGTCGCGCCCGATCAGGCGGTGTCCTACACGCTCGACAAGATCGAACTCTTGAAGCGGACCTACCCCGGCAAACGCATCGTCGTCACCGAGTTCGGCTGGCCGAGCCAGGGCTATAATCGAATGGACGCTGCCCCGAGCCAGCTCAGCCAGGCGGAGATCATTCGCGATTTCGTTGCCGAGGCGGAGCGGCGCGGTATTGAATACAACATCATCGAGGCCTTCGATCAGACCTGGAAGGTCAACGAAGGCAGCGTCGGTGCCTACTGGGGGATTTTCGATGCTGACCGCAACCTGAAATTCCCGCTGACCGGCTTTGTCGAAAAGAGCCACGTTGTGGGCAAGGCGGCGGCCGGGCTCGCGATCGGCTTCCTGCTGACCCTCGGCGGCCTGTTCTGGCGGCGGCCGTCGATGGCACAGGCGTTGACCTTCGCGGTTGCCGCCAATGCGCTGGCTTTTGGCATCGCCGCGGCGCTGGCCTATCCCTTCGAACACTACATGACCGTCGCCATCGGCGTCATGTGGGGCATCGGCGTGCTGATGCTTGTGCCGCTCACCTTGATCACGCTGACCAAGGTCAACGAGCTGTCGGAGGTGCTGTTCGGCAGCGGACCCCGCCGCCTGATCACGACGGGCACACGGCGCACCTTTGCCGGCACGGCACCCAAGGTCTCGATCCACATTCCCGCCTATCGCGAGCCCGCGGACATGGTGGTGGAGACCCTCAACAGTCTGGCGGTGCTCGACTACCCCGACTACGAAGTGGTGGTCATTGTCAACAACACGCCGGAAGCACGCTACTCCGCGCCCGTTGCAGCGCGCTGCCGGGAGCTTGGAGACCGCTTCAAGTTCCTCGACATCACCTGCACCGGCTTTAAGGCGGGCGCCCTCAACGTCGCCTTGCAGCACACGGCGCCGGATGCGTCGATCATCGCTGTGCTCGATGCCGACTACGTGGTCGAAAAGAACTGGCTTGCCGATCTGGTGCCCCATTTCGAGGACCCGGGAATCGCGCTGGTCCAGGCTCCCCAGGACCATCGTGACGGCGACGAGGTCCCCTTGAAGCAGGTGATGAACGCCGAGTACGCCGGTTTCTTTGATATCGGCATGGTCCAGCGTAACGAAGACGACGCCATCATCACCCACGGCACCATGTGTCTTGTCCGGCGGTCGGCCCTCGATCAGGTCGGCGGCTGGGGCACAGACACCATCTGCGAGGACACCGAGCTGGGCCTGCGCCTGTACGAAGCCGGCTATCAGGCGCTGTATACCAATTACCGCTACGGCCGGGGCATGCTTCCCGACACCTTCAAAGCCTTCAAGACGCAGCGCTTCCGCTGGGCTTACGGTGCGATGCAGATCATCCGCAAGCACTGGACGCACATGCTTCCGGGCGCGCGGACGCTGACGCCGGCGCAGAAATTCCACTTCGTTTCCGGATGGTCGCTGTGGTTCGCCGACGCGCTGGGCACCCTGGCCTCCATCCTCAACCTGATCTGGGTCCCGGTGATCATCTTCGTCGGCGTCGTCATTCCGACGGTGGCCTTCACCGTGCCGATCCTCGCGGCGTTCGTCGTCAATCTGCTGCATTGCGTCCTGTTGTATGCCAAGCGGGTCCGCATCCCGATGCGGCAGGTCCCGGGAGCGGCAGTCGCGGCGATGAGCTTGCAGCTGACCGTTGCGCGGGCGGTGCTGGTCGGCCTGATCCAGGACAGTCTGCCTTTCCGGCGGACCGAGAAAGGCGGCAACGCGCGGCGCGGGTCGGAGAACCCGGCCTTTTGGGAGGCGTTGCTGGGTGCGGGATTGCTCATTTCGGCGGTCGTGCTGTTGGTCCTGAATACGACCAATGTCGTCGAAATGACGGTCTTTGCCTCGACGCTGCTTATTCAGAGCGTTCCGTTCCTGGCCGCCGCCGCCATGGTGGTTATCGAGCGGCGGCAGGGCAGGCTCGCGGCAAAGCCTGCCGAGAACGCCGGCGCGATCGCGCTGGAGGCGCCGGGCACGACGCAGTAAGTAGAGTCTTCTTATCGAATGCCCGGGACGTGGCGGCGACCCCTCTAACCCCCCAGCTGAGGGTCGCATTTCCTGTCCCGGGTGCCGGGCCGTGTTGCTAACCCCCCGCGACGCGGCCCGGCGACCTCGGCTTCCATCGCCCCGGTCCCCTGCCCGGAAGGATCCTCTCGCTTGATTTACCTCGAACTCGCTGGCGGACTAATTCTGCTCGTTCTGGGAGCCGAGTTGCTGGTGAGGGGGTCGGTGGGGATTGCGCGCCGGCTGGGCGTGTCGCCGTTGCTGATCGGTCTGACGCTGGTCGGCTTCGGCACTTCCAGTCCTGAGCTGGTGGCGAGCGTGACGGCCGCGCTCAAGGGGTCTTCCGGGATCGCGGTCGGCAATGTCGTCGGCTCGAACATCTGCAATGTCCTTCTGATCCTCGGTCTGTCGGCGCTGTTTATGCCCCTCGCCATCACCCGCGCCGCGTTCCTGCGTGATGGCCCCGTCCTGATTGCGGTCACCGTGGCGCTGCTTGCTGTCTGCTTTTGGGGCGACCTTCCGCGATGGGTCGGCCTGGTGTTTGTCGGGTTGCTTCTCGCATACATCGTCTGGTGTTATCGCACGGAGAGGCAGAGCCCTGCCGAGGCGGCTCATGTTCACGAACAGGCCGCGACGGTGCCGGCGTTTGGCGGTTCCCTGACGTTTGGCATCGGCGTGTCGATCGCCGGCCTCGTTCTGCTGGTCGGGGGAGCCTACCTGCTGGTCGGCGCTGCCATGGAACTCGCGCGCGACATCGGCATCTCGGAGACCATCATCGGGCTGACCGTCGTCGCAGTGGGGACGTCATTGCCGGAACTCGCCACCTCGGTGGTGGCGGCGGCGCGCGGCCAGTCGGACGTCGCCTTCGGCAACGTCGTTGGCTCAAATATTTACAATGTGCTTGGGATTCTCGGCATCACCGCGCTGGTGCAACCGGTCCCGGTCCCGAGGGAAATCGTTTTCTTCGACATCTGGGTGATGGCGGGCAGTTCGGTCCTCCTGGTCGTGTTCGCCATGACCGGCTGGCGCATCAGCCGATGGGAGGGGGGACTCTTCGTCGCCGGGTATGCAGCTTACATCGGGACCCTGATTGGCTTCGGCATCGGCAGCGTCTGATCGGCCGAGCCCTACAGAATTTTGCCCGGATTCATGATGCCGGCCGGATCCAATGCCTGCTTCAGCCGGCGCATCAGCTCGATTTCGACCTCCGACGTGTAGCGCGCCAGGCTTTCCCGCTTGAGTTCGCCGATGCCGTGCTCAGCGGAGAATGTGCCGCCGAGATCGGTGGCGATGTCCGACACGATCCGCTCCAGGCGATCCCACTGCGCCATGAAGGCCGCCCGGTCCATTCCCACCGGCTGACTCAGATTGAAATGAATATTCCCGTCGCCAAGGTGGCCGAACGCGCAGACGCGCAGGCCCGGCACGGCCGACTCCACGGCGTCGGTGGCGCGCTCGATGAAGGTGGGGACCCGGGACAGCGGCAGGGACACATCGTTCTTGACGCTGCCTCCCTCCGGCTTTTGCGCGTCCGGGATGCTTTCCCGCATCCGCCAGAGGTCGAGCGCCTGCGTCTCGCTCTGTGCCACCACCGCGTCGGCGACCCGCCCCGCCTCGAAAGCGTCGGCGAGCGCGGCCTCAAGGCCGTCGCGCAGCGGATCGTCCCGGCGGGGGCTGGTCAGGCGCAGCAGGACGTACCAGGGGTGTGGCGCGGCGAACGGGTCGATGCAGCCGGGAATATGAGCAACGCAGAAGTCGACGGCGCGACGCTGGATCAGCTCGCAGGCACTCAGCGCATCGCCGGACACGTCATTGATCTGCTGAAAGAGCGCTACTGCCGCGGCAACGTCCGGTACGGCGACCAGGGCCGTCTCGCTGCTGCGGGGTTTGGCGAAGAGCTTCAGGACCGCCGCCGTGATAACGCCCAGGGTTCCTTCGGATCCCAGGAAAAGTTGCTTCAGATCGTAGCCGGTGTTGTTCTTCCGCAGACCGCGTAAGCCGTTCCAGATCCTGCCGTCCGGCAGGACGACCTCCAGGCCGAGCACCAGGTCCCGTGCGTTGCCGTAGCGCAGCACATTGATGCCGCCGGCGTTGGTGGCCAGGTTACCGCCGATGCGACAGCTTCCCTCGGCGGCGAGGCTCAGGGGAAAAAAGGCTCCGGCGGCGTCGGCGGCCGCCTGAACGTCGGCCAGGATTACGCCGGCCTCCACGGTCATCGTCCTGTTGGTGGGATCGACGGCGCGGATCCGGTTGAGACGCTCCGTGCTCAGCACGAGGCCGCCATGGGGCACGCCACCGCCCACCAGGCCGGTATTCCCACCGTGGGGAACCACCGCCACGCCGGCATCGGCGCACAGGCGAACGACCTCGGCGACCTCCTCTGTGCTGGCAGGCCGGACCACCGCCGCACAGCGACCGACGAACAGCCCGCGCGCTTCCTGCAGGTACGCGCCAAGGGCGTCGGCCTCGTCGATGCAGCCGCGCTCACCAATGATCGTGCGAAGCTGATCCAGCAGCCCGGTCGGTACGACCGGGTCGACGACCGGTCCTGAAGTTTTGGGCAGGCTCATGTCCCATAAATGATCCAACCTGCTCCGTCCTGCAACCGGCTGCGAGCGACGCGCTCCCCGGGGTGCTCCGCTCTCAGGCAATGGCCAACGTCCGCGAAGGGCGCGATCGCCGGGGAAGCGGGAAACGCCGGCGCCGTCGGCTTGAGCTCAAGAGCAGCGCTTACTAAACTGACGCGCGCCCCACGATGCCGGGCGCGGAGACGCACATGCTGCTTGTTCTGCAAGGCCTGCTCTCGGCAGCAGAGGTGACGACGCTGCGGAGAATCGCTCAGGAGGGCGATTTCGTCGACGGGGCTGTCAGCTCGCCCGGACTGGCTGCCGCCGGGATCAAGCGCAATGAGCAGCTGTCGCTTGCCTCGGCGCAGCAGCGGCAGGTCGAAGAGATCGTTCTGGACGCCCTCGAGCGCAACGAGACCTTTCGCGTCGCAGCGGTGCCGAAATTGATCCGCCCGCCGGTGCTTTCGCGCTATCGCAAAGGGATGGCGTATGGCACGCACATCGACAATCCGGTCATGCGCCGGCCGGTGCCGATGCGCCTCGACCTGTCGATAACCATCTTCCTGAGCGATCTCCAAAGCTATCGCGGCGGAGAACTGTGCGTTGAGACGCCTTACGGCGAAAAGCGCGTCAAGCTGCCGGCAGGCGACGCCATTCTCTATCCCACGACGATGCTGCATCGGGTGGAGGAGATCACCGAGGGCGAGCGGCTGGCCGCGGTGACCTGGATCCAGAGCATGGTTCAGGATCAGGGCAAACGCACGATCCTCTATGACATGGCCTTGGTGACGCAATGGGTCCTGAGCGTTGCCCCGCAGAGCCCGCAGTACCACAAGCTGAGCAACGCGCGCTCGAACCTAATCCGGATGTGGGCCACCGACTGACGCCGCTCGTAAGAAACGGGCGGCTCATCGGGCAGGTGGCGATCCGATCGGTGCCGGAGGGCCCGCGTGCGCGGCCGGGTTTGTTGCGCCGGCTTCGGGGGAGGCGGGGGGAGCTTGTTCCGCTTGCCGTCTGCGGTGCTGTTCGAAGCGGCGCACGCTGAACGGAATCGAAACCACGTACGCCAGGAGCGTCAAAGTCAGCGTTACCCACGGCGTGCTGAACAAGAGCGCCAGATACAGACCGATGCCGAGCATCGCGGGCAGGATCCAGCGCTGCGGAACACGGATTCTCTTGAACGTAAAGGTGCGAACCCTGCTGACCAGGAGGAAAGAGGTGGCCAACACGAAGCAGCCGACGAAGGCCGGATGCCGGACAAAGTCGGCGTCGATCTGAAACCACAGAACCATGGGGCAGAGGGCAATGCCGGCGCCGGCCGGCGAGGGGACACCGGTAAAGTAACTGCGGGTCCAGGCCGGACGCACCTCGTCGTCGATATCCGTATTGAAGCGGGCGAGGCGCAGCGCGCAGCAGATGCACAGTAACAGAACCAGCGCCCAGCCGATCTGGTTGGCCTGGGAGAGCGACCAGAGGTAGAGGGTCAGGGCCGGGGCGACACCGAAGCACAGAAAGTCGGACAGAGAGTCCAACTCGGCCCCGAAGCGGCTGGCCCCTTTCAGAATCCGGGCAATGCGGCCGTCGAGGCCGTCGAGGATGCCTGCCACCACGATCGCCAGCACTGCAAGTTCCCAGCGTTCGTTCAGGGCGAACCGTACAGCGCTGAGGCCGGCGGCCAGGGCCAGCAAGGTCAGAACATTCGGGATCATCCGGTTGATATGCAGGCCCTTGAGGCGCTGCCGCCGTTCTGCCCTCATGGCGAATCTAGCGCCGTTCGGCCGCACGCGCGGGTTCCTGGGCGCGCAGATCGGCGAGCACCGTCTCGCCTCCGATGCAGGACTGCCCGACGGCAACCAGGGGTGCCACGCCGTCCGGCAAGTAGACATCAACACGGCTGCCGAACCGGATCAGGCCGAAGCGGGCGCCCGCCAGCACCGCATCACCCTCGCCAACCCAGGTCTTGATCCGACGCGCGATGAGGCCGGCGATCTGGACAACGACGATCGCGGGGCCGGCGGCGGTATCGATGCGCATGGCGTTGCGCTCGTTGTCCTCGCTGGCCTTGTCCAGGGAAGCATTGACGAACTTCCCTGACCGATACTGGACCGCACCGATGGTGCCATCGATGGGAATGCGGTTGACGTGAACATTGAAGATGTTGAGGAAAATCGAAATCCGCGTCAGCGGCGCATCGGCGAGGCCAAGATCGGCGGGTGGCGCCGCCGTGGTCACCGCGCAGACGACGCCATCGGCGGGGCTGACGATCAGCCCGCCGCGCACCGGCGTCATGCGTTCCGGGTCGCGAAAGAACCAGACGCACCACAGCGTCGCCACCAGACCCAGAAGGCCGAGCAAATCGGAGAACGACCAGAGGACAGCCGCCACCACGGCGAATCCGAGAATGAAGGGCCAGCCGTCGCGGTTGATGGGGACCAGAGCGGGCGTCCGCGGCGATTCAATCACGATGATATCGGACCCCTGTCAAAGAAGCGCTTTCAGCGCGCAGTCTGGTTGGCCACGGAGGCCGGCACCCGGAATACCTGACCCGGGTAGATCCAGTCCGGGTCGGCGATCTTCGTCCGGTTTGCCTGGTAGATAATCGTGTAGGCGGTGCCGCGACCATAGGCGGAGCGGGCAATGCGCCAGAGGTTTGTACCGGGCTGGACGACCAGCAGCTGCTCACCGCTCTGCTCCTTGCCTGACATCAAATTCGGCAGGTCCTTGAGGGGCAGCGGGATGGTGACGCGCGAGGTGGCCGATCCCCGGCTGTCGAGTTGCTCGAGCGTTACCGAACGGCTCCCGCCACTGACGTCCGGGGTTGGCTCGACCCGCCAGCGTCCAGCCGCATCCGCGATCGCCTCTCCCGCCTTGCGGCCGTCCACCGAGAGACGAACGCGCGCCTGCGGGGGCGCATGTCCTTCGATGGCGAGCCGCCCGTCCTGCAAGCTGACCGAATCGATCGCGACCGGAGCCTCGGCGCCCGAGAGCGGCTTCTGCAGCACTGTAGCCGGACCTCCCTCGCGTGGCACGCGCAAGACAAGCGGCTGGGCGGTGGCATCCCCAGGCCGGCCGCCGACGTCTTCACCCGGCTTGGGGACGACGACCAGAACTTCCTGGCCCGAGGTGGCGTTCCCGCTGGCACCCGTCATGAGGAGGCTCAACCGGTGGGCGCCGGGAGGTAATGGTGTCTCTGGCAGCAAGACCCACTCGCCGCGTCCGTCAGCCGTGACCGTTCCCAGCACGGCGTTACCATCGCGCAGCACCACCTCTGCCCCCGGCTCGGCCCGGCCGGCTATCACTGTATCGCCGTTCGGGTTGATGCGCACGACGTCGAAGCTGGGTTGCAACGGATCGAAGGCAGAAGAAGGCGGCGGAGAAAGGGCCGTTCCTGCCGCCGGCGCCGGCGACGACAGCGGCCGTTCGATTTCGGCCGTCTGCCAGAAGTTGAGCCCGATGGCGACGCCAATGGCGAGCGCGCCTGTGGCAGCAACCAAAGCGGGCCGCCAGAACCAGCGTCGGGATTCAGCATCGGCAAGCCGCAAGGTCATTCCACAAAACTAATATGCTGACGGCGAACGCGCAATGCCGTCGGCTTGTTGCACCACGCGCTCAGCCCCCCGTGACACAGGATAGAAGCGGTCCCAGTTGGCCGGCGCGGCGCTCGATGCGGACGGCCCGGGACGACACCAGGCGATTGGGGCGGACCGGTGACCACTCCAGCGGGTTGGGCAGGATGGCGGCGAGCAATGCGGCCTCCCGCGATGACAGCGCCGCTGCCGGTTTGCCGAAGTATCGCTGCGCGGCCGCCTCGGCCCCGTAGATCCCGGGGCCCATTTCGATAATGCCGAGATAGACTTCCATGATGCGCCGCTTGCTCCAGAGCAGTTCGATCTGCGGAGTGAGGAAGGCTTCCAGCGCCTTGCGCAGGGGATCCCGCCCGGGCCACAGGAGGATGTTTTTCGCTGTTTGCATGGTGATCGTGCTGGCGCCCCGCGGCCGGTCGCCATCCAGCCAGTTGACCAGCTCATTGCGCATCGCGGCCACGTCGAAGCCCCAGTGGCGGCAGAAAAGATTGTCTTCGGCGGCGACAACGGAGGCGACGAGCCTGGGGGATACCTGGGAAAGCGGCACCCCGCGGTGATCCATTTTCTCGCCCTGCGCCAGTCGGATCAGCATCAGCGGCGTCACCGGAGGATCGATGAAGCGGTAGAGCGCGACGACGAGTGTCGGCGTCAGCAGCAGGCAGGACAGAATCAGAGCGACTTTGCGGCACAATCGCAAGATGCTAACTCCCCGGCCATGGAAGTGCGCACGACCGCCGGAGCGTCTCCCGGCCGCGGCTGATGGAGGACACGGCAGCGTGCCGGTTGAGAATAGTCGGATCCACCCCTTTATTTTTTTCGCTTTTCGTCATCAATGGGTTGGCAATCCCGATCGATGTGTTACATAGTTGTTTCAGCCTAGTGGTCCGCGTGAACGAGGCGGGCAAGGGTATGCGAGAGGTAATACCCGGGTCGAGGATGGAGTTAGACGACCGGTCGAAGGCGGTCCGAGAACCGGAACGGTCGGAATAAATTAGGAGGTCTGGGCGGGGGCAAACACTCTTCGAGGCACCCAGATCAAGGTGGGAAATGAAGCTTCTTGCGAGGGAACCGAGACTCGATCGGCATAACGGACTTTCATTGGCGGACGAGCGATGCGCACCGCGGCGCTGGCTGGGCGAGTCCGGAGTCCGTGCCAGGCAGATCGATGAAAATGCACACCATATGCAGCACATGCGCAGAATCGGCTTGGCGCTGTGCATGGTTTCCGCGGCGATAACGATCGCCTCGGCAACCTGGATCGTCGGCGGGTTCTGAACCGCTGAACCGCGGACTTGGCTACGGTGTGCAAGCCCTGCGCTCTTGGGATGCGCAGGGTCTGGGTTGTCCTGTTGTAGCTGCGGGCGCCGCCACGCTTATACACCCCGAAATTCTGGCTTTCGCTTCTCGCGGAAGGCATCCAGTCCTTCCTGGTAGTCTTGGCTGTCGTAAACAGTCCGCCGCAATCCCTGGATGCGTTCGAAGAGTTCGGGACTCATGGCTCGGGCGCTGGTGAGAAGGCGCAACTCTTCCTTCATCACCGTGATGCTCAGCGGGGCGTTGGCGACGATGTGCCGAGCCAGGTCGTAAACGAACCCCTCGATCTCTTCCACTGGCTTGATGTAGTTGATAATTCCCAGGTTCAGCGCCTGGCTCGCAGGAATCGGCTGTCCGGTGAACAGCATCTCCTTTGCCACCGCCAGCGGAACGTTATTCACCAGCGTCAGCAGCCCGCTGAGGTTGTAGGGAATGCCCAGCTTTGCGGGCGTGATGGCAAAGGTCGTGTTCGGCGCGGCGATCAGGATGTCGCAGGCCATCGACACCTCACAGGCACCACCCCAAACCCCGCCTTCGAGCAGGCACAGCACGGGAGATGGAAACGTCTGGATGGCGCGCACCAGGACGCGCAGCGAATCGCCCCAGCCAAGCGGATCACGGCCGGCGTTCGGGAGTTCGGAAATGTCATGTCCTGCTGACCAGACCTTGCAGCCGGGAGGCGCCCGAAGGACCACGGCGCGCGCCGATCGTTCGCGCAGGTCGGCCAGACTGGCGGTGATTTCCTCGATCAACGCTTCGTTCAGGACATTGCGCTTTTCGGGGTTAGTCAGAACGATCGTTCCGATCTGGTCGGCGAGCGCGGTTTCGATGAGCGGCATCAGAAACTCCGCAGGTTGCTGGGAAGATCCTCGCGTCAGCGGCTCGGCCGGTCGCACGCGCTCCCGCCACAAGCCGGCGCAAACACTAGCGATGCCATGGTTGCGACGCCAGCGGGCCGTAAAGGATTTGTCTCCGGGGGGGTGCGCCGTGGCGCTGAGGTCAGCCGGCGGGAATCCGGGGCGCAGGGCCATCGCTGGCTGGCGTCACGGCTCTCGCTCACCCCACCGCCGGAACAGGGTGTGCTCCAGCTCGAAATAATCGAAGCACTTTCCGATGCTCTGGTCAATCAGATCATCAATTGTCCTCGGCTTATGATAAAATGCCGGCAGCGGCGGCAAGATAAGAGCGCCTAGATCGGCCGCCTTCACCATCATTTCCAGGTGCCCTTTGTGTAAGGGGGTCTCGCGAACTACCAGCGCAAGTTTACGCTTTTCTTTCAGACAGACATCGGCGGCTCTGCAAAGCAGGTTGTCAGCGTAGGAGTGAACAATTCCGGATAATGTCTTTACGCTGCAGGGCACCACGATCATTCCAGCGGTGCGAAACGAGCCCGAGGAAATCGGTGCCGCCAGGTTGGCAGGGTCGTGGACAACATCGGCCAGGTCCTGGACCGCGTCGAGCTGATGCTCGGTTTCGAGCTGGATGTTGATGGCGGCTGCCTTCGTCATCACGAGATGGATTTCGGTGTCGGGCAGGTTGCGGAGATGCATCAGCGTCCGGATGCCGTAGATGACACCCGACGCCCCGCTTAACCCAACGATGATGCGCTTTTTCATGGCGTCGTCAGTCTCCAGCCCTTGGCGAGGAAAGCCGATGACCAGTCCGGCTTACGGGCAAGTCGGAGCGTCCGGCGGCCTGACCAGCGAAACCTCAGAGAAGCATACCTCGGGATCCATATTTGCCCTATCGCAGACCAGCTTTGTCCAAGACGAACCGTACTGATAGCCGACTCCTTCCGTGAAGCGCGTCCTCCACGACTGGCAGGCCGGTGGTCTCCGTGCGTCCGTCATTCAGCCCGTGTCAGTCGCTGACGTTGTTCGTTGCTTGTCTTTCCGGTATGAGACGTGTCAAGGACCGCGCGTGGGGTTTTTGGCGTTGTCGTGGGTCAGCGCCCAAAGCGTCGTCTTGCCATAAGCAAGGGATTGAGCCGAATGGCCGGCGAACCGGTCGATCCGATGCGTGCCATCGTCAGGGAAGGCCGTAGCGCGGTCTTCTACCTTGCGGTGTTCAGTCTGTTTATCAATCTTCTGATCCTGACGTCGCCGATCTACATGATGCAGGTGTACGATCGTGTGCTGGCCAGCGGCAAGGTGGAGACGCTGGTGATGCTCACCGTCATCGCCGGACTCGCCGTTCTGACACTGGGCCTGCTGGAAATGGTACGGAGCAGGATTGTTGCCCGGCTCGGCCAATGGCTGGAACGCCGGTTGTCGCCGGACCTGATCGCCGCCGGGATGCAAGCGACATTGCAGGGAGGTGCGGCGAATGCCCAGGCGCTGCGGGACCTTGGGTTGGTCCGGAGCGTTCTCAGCGGGCCCGGTGTGAGCACCCTTTTTGATGCACCCTGGACACCGTTCTTTCTGGCGATCATCTGGCTGATGCACCCCTGGCTTGGCGTTCTCGGTGTGGCCTCCGCCGTGGTCCTTTTTTCTCTTGCCGTCCTCAATGAATATGCCTCCCGCAAGCCTCTGCGGCGGGCCGGGGTGATGTCGATCGGCAATATCCAGCAGGCCGATCAGGCGATCCGGAATACCGACGCCTTTCACGCCATGGGCATGCTGCCGGGGTTCCTTTCCGGCTGGATGGCGCGCGGTGAGACTATTCTGGCGCTTCAGCTTCAAGCGGCGGACAGCAATGCGACGATCCTCGGGCTGTCAAAGTTTGTGCGAATCTTCGTGCAGGTCCTGATTCTCGGGCTCGGCGCTTATCTCGTCGTTCACGGCGAACTCACGTCCGGCGGAATGATCGCCGCCTCCATCCTGTTGGGGAGAGCCCTGGCACCGGTCGAACAGGCGATCGGCGCCTGGAGGCAGATGGTTGTCGGACGGGATGCGTGGGACCGCTTGCGCAGGTTGATGGCACGGCTGCCGCCGCCGGCGAAAACGATGCCGCTTCCGGCACCCCAGGGCCGGCTGACCTGCGAGCAGGTCAGCTTCGTTCCGCGCGGCCGGGACAAGCCGGTGCTGAACGGCGTGAACTTCGCGCTCGAGTCGGGCGAGGCGCTCGGTATCATCGGCCCCTCCGCCGCCGGCAAGTCGACCTTATGCAAGATCCTTGTGGGCTCGTGGCAGCCGACCCGCGGCCACGCCCGGCTGGATGGCGCCGATCTGTTCGCGTGGCCACCGGACCAGCTTGGTTCCTATGTGGGCTACCTGCCGCAGGACGTCGAGCTGTTCGGAGGGACGGTGCGGGACAATATCGCCCGTCTCAGCGTTGCGCCGGATCCTGAGTCCGTGATCGACGCAGCGATGATCGCCGGCGTGCACGAAATCATCCTGCGCCTGCCGAACGCGTACGAAACGGAGATTGGAGAGGGCGGCTCCTTCCTCTCTGGCGGTCAGCGCCAGCGCATCGGCCTGGCCCGGGCCCTCTACCGGCGGCCGCGGCTGATCGTGCTGGATGAGCCGAACGCCAGCCTCGACACGGAAGGCGAAGAGAGCCTCATCCTGGCGATGGCGCGGGCGAAGGAGTGGGGCGCAAGCGTCGTTCTTGTAGCGCACCAGCCGCGCATCCTGCGTCCGGTCGACAAGCTGCTGGTCTTGCGCGACGGGCATGGCGAGATGTTCGGCTCCCGCGATGAGGTCTTAGCGAAGCTGATGGCGAAGCGGGGTCCGCCGGGCGACCGGTCCCGCGTCGTCCGTCCGCGGGAAACTGCCGGGCCGGTTTCTGCTGAAGCGACCGCGCGCGAGCTTCCGGCGCCGCTCGAATCGCGGGGACGAACGCCATGACGGACCGTCGCGAGATCCTGCCTCCCGGTGCAGCGATGAGCGCGGCGGACAGGCCGGGGTCGGTGGCTGATCCAATCCCTTCGTCCTCGCTGTCGCGCCAACTGCGTGGGACGGTGCTGCTGGGCCTCGCCATCCTCTGCGGTTTCTTCATCCTCGGCGGTGGATGGGCAGCAACGGCTCCGGTCGCCGGTGCAGCGATCGCTCAGGGCGTCGTCAGTCCGGAAGGAAGCCTGCAGCATGTCCAGCACCTTGAAGGCGGGGTTATCGACGAAATCAAAGTGCGCGAGGGCGATCATGTGAACGCGGGCGATGTGCTGGTCACGCTCTCCGGGATCAGTGCCCGAGCCCAGGCGGCCCAGCTCACCGGCCGCCTGCGGGCCTTGGCGGCAGCCGAAGCCCGGCTGCAGGCCGAGCGTGCCGGCGATATCGAGATCAACTTCCAGCATCCCGCTCTCGCCGACCGGAGCGATGCCGATGTGCAAGGCGTGATCGAACAGCAGGTGAACCAGTTGCTCACCCGCCGTGCCAATGACGAGAGCCAGGA
>DAIQPV010000218.1:0-5789 GCA_036787145.1 Rhodospirillales bacterium | reverse complement strand
CCGAACCGCCGGCTGAAGATGGAGAATGCGGAGGTCGAGAGCGTCGGCAAGGGCCCGACCAAGGACAACACGCATCGCGTCATCGACCTGATCGCGCCGATCGGCAAGGGCCAGCGCGCGCTGATCGTCGCCCCGCCGCGCACCGGCAAGACGGTGATGCTGCAGAACATCGCCCACTCGATCGCTAGCAATCACCCGGAGTGCTATCTCATCGTGCTGCTGATCGACGAGCGTCCGGAAGAGGTGACTGACATGGCGCGCTCGGTGAAGGGCGAGGTGGTCAGCTCGACGTTTGACGAGCCTGCGGCGCGCCACGTTCAGGTGGCCGAGATGGTCATCGAGAAGGCCAAGCGGCTGGTCGAACACAAGCGCGACGTGGTCATTCTGTTGGATTCGATCACGCGTTTGGCCCGCGCCTACAACACCGTCGTGCCGTCGTCCGGCAAGGTGCTGACCGGCGGTGTCGATGCCAATGCGCTGCAGCGGCCGAAGCGCTTCTTCGGCGCGGCCCGCAACATCGAGGAGGGGGGATCGCTCACGATCATCTCGACCGCGCTGATCGACACCGGCTCACGCATGGACGAAGTGATTTTCGAGGAGTTCAAGGGCACCGGGAACTCCGAAATCATCCTCGACCGCAAGCTGGCCGACAAGCGGACCTGGCCGTCCATCGACATCACCAAGTCCGGCACGCGGAAGGAAGAGCTGCTGGTCGACAAGGGCACCCTGTCAAAGATGTGGGTGCTGCGTCGCGTGCTGATGCCGATGGGGGTGGTCGATGCGATGGAGTTCCTGATCGATAAGCTGAAGGGCTCCAAGACCAACGCCGACTTCTTCGAAGCGATGAACAGCTAAGGCAGCGCGCGCCTGCCCTGGCGGCTCCGCCTATTTCCCGGTTGCAGACACGGCGCGCACCGTGCGGCAGGGATTGCCGGCGGCGATGACCCCAGCGGGGACATCGCGGGTGACGACGCTGCCGGCGGCGATGGTCGAACCGGCCCCGACGCAAACGCCTGGACAGAGAATCGCGCCGCCGCCGATCCACACGTCGTCGCCGATCATGACCGGGTAGGCCAGTTCGCGCCCGCTGCGTCGCACGGCCGGATCGGTGGGATGGGTTGCGGTGTAGATTTGCACCGCAGGCCCAATCAGCACATTGGCGCCGAAGGTGACGCTGGCGCAATCGAGCACGACGCAGTTGAAGTTCATATAGAGATTATCCCCCGCCGTGATGTTCTCGCCGTAATCGCAGAAGAACGGGGGCTCGATTTCCACTTTGCCGTCCAGCCGGCCGAACAGCTCCGACAACAACTGGCGCCGCCGTTCCGCCTCGTCGGGCGTCGTGGCGTTGTACACCTGCAGCCGTTGTCGCGTCCGTAAGCGGGCCGTCACCAGCTCGGGGTCGGTCGCAAGGTAGAGTTCGCCGGACAGCATCCGTTCCCGTTCGCTGATCATGGATTTCGCCGTCTCCTGGAAAACTGCTGCTCACCCCTGGCCGGTTCGGACCAAATGCCGAAAGTCAGGTCGCCGGCGGAGTAGCCACTCAGGCCGGCAGAGCGACGCCCGAAATTTCACCGCGACCACTCCAGGGTCTCGTACGAGCAGGCTATAGTTATAGAGGATTCGCTTTGATCGGGCTGCAATCTGTTGCGCCCAGCAGCATCCCTCGCGCCGCTACGCCGGACCTGACTGCCCCGCCACTCGCACTGGCCAAAGCAAGGCCGCACCCACGGCGAGAAACACGATGATGGTGGACAGGCCGACCCGCTGGCTGCCGGATAGCGCGGTGACCCAGCCGAAGAGCGCCGGGCCCATGAACGCCGTGGCCTTGCCAGAGAGGGCATAAAGGCCGAACATTTCGGTTATCACTTCCGGCGGCGCAATCCGCGCCATCAGCGAGCGGCTGGCCGACTGTGCCGGACCCAGGAAAAGGCCCATCGGCAAGGCAAACAGCCAGAACAGCGTCTTGGTCTCGACCAGCAGAATGCCGGCTCCCAGCAGGCCGATCGCGCCAAGCGCGATCAGGATGGTCCGCTTTGGCCCGATGGCGTCATCGACCCAGCCGAAAGCGAAGGCGCCAAGCCCGGCGGTCACGTTCAGAGAGATGCCGAAAATCAGCAGCTCATCGAAACTCATCCCGAAGGTGACGGCGGCATAGATGCCGCCAACGGCAAAAAGGGTGTTGAGACCATCGGCGTAAATCATGTGCGCCAGCAGGAACAACGCGATCTGCCGGTATTGGCGCAGATCGCGGAAGGTGGCTGCAAGTGTGCGGAGACCCCCGCGCATCGCTTCGCCCATCGAGAGACCGCTTCCGGGACGGTCCGGCGTCAGCAGGAAGAAGGGTAGCGCGAACACCGCGATCCAGGCCGCCACCAGCAAGGCGCTGGCGCGGACCGGCTCGGCCGCGGCCGCATCCAGCCCGAACAACGGCGGATCGGGGCGGATGAGCAGCAGAAGAACGACCACCAGGCAGACGAGGCCGCCGACATAACCCAAGCCCCATCCCCAGCCTGACAGCCGTCCGATTTTCTGCGGCGACGCCAGGGCCGGCAGCATGGCGTTGTAAAACACCGATCCGGTCTCGAAGGCAAAATTGGCGACGGCAAAGCAGACGAGGATCCCAAGCACATCGGTTGCCCTGGGCCTGGCGAACCAGAGCGAGGCCGTGGCCAGAATCATCAGGAGGGTGAACACTCCGACCCAGGGCTTGCGCCGGCCGCCGTGATCGGCCACGGCGCCGAGGATCGGACTGACCAGGGCCGCTGCCAGCATCGACAGGCTCACGGCAAACGACCACTGGCTGGTGCCGGTGATCTCATCGGCCGCGACGCCTTTGGCGAAATAGGCGGCGAAGACAAACGTGACGATGACGGTCGGAAAGGCCGAATTCGCCCAGTCGAAGCTGCACCAGGCAAACTGACCCATCCGTCCCGCCGGGGCCGGCTGCGATGACCTGACTTCCGTCAACGACACGACCGCTCCTCCGCTTTCGCCACCGCAGGAGGTGTACGCCCGCGCCACGGCAAAAGGGAAGGCCGCCCGTCGCGACCGCCCGTCCCGATCCCTGGGTCAGCTTTCAGCCAGCGCCCGCAGTTGCCGGCTGGCCACCGCCAGCATCGGCAAGTCCACCTCGGATGCTGCCTGCAGCTCGGCGACCAGCGCCCGGGTGCGATCGACGATCGGTCGCCGCGCGTTGCTCCAGTCGGCGAGGGCCTGATCCGGCGCCGCGGCGGCTCCGGGGGTTGCCAGTGCGTGCTGGGTGACCTGCCGCTGGTTTGCGGAAAGCTCCTCAATGACGGCGGAAACAGCCAGCCGCTGCCAGTAGCCCGTGGTACTGAGGGCCTCTGCCCGTCGGCGCAGCCAGCCGAAACCCATGTCTTCGCCAATCCTGAAATAGAGAGCACCGGCGACGCTCGCATCGACGCCGCAGACTTCTCCGGCGCGGACAATGTCGCAGGCGGCGGGCAGGACAGCCAGCCGGGCGAGGTGCCGGGCCAGGTCCTCCGGGACAGCCTGCGCCTGCCACTCGGAAGCGCGCGTTTTCAGCAGTTCGCACTGTGACGGGGGCAGCATGCTTTCGATCTGACCACTCAACGCTGCGATCGGTTGCAAGAAGCGTTCGACCGCATCGGTGACAGCGATCGGGTTGCCGCCATTTCGCAGGAACCACAGCGTGGCGCGTTCGATCAGCCGCTGTACCTCGCGATGCAAGGTGATCTGGGTGGCCGCCGGGACGATGCCGTCCAGGGCTTCGATTCCGTCCCAGAGTCCGCGCACGGCAAAGACATCACGGGCAACGATGTAGGCCCGCGCCGTGGCGGCCGCGGGCATGCCGGTCTTCTCGGCGAGGTCACCCACGAAGGTGGCCCCCATGCGGTTGATCAGGCTGTTGGTGATGGTGGTCGCGATCAGCTCCCGCCGCAGACGATGATGCGGGATTTCGCCCCGGAAACGCTGGCGCAGTGCGGACGGAAAATAACGCACCACGTCATCGGCAAGATAGGGGTCGTCCGGTAGATCGGAGGCGAGAATCTCTTCGTTCAGCGCGATCTTCGCGGAAGAGAAGAGCACGGCGATTTCCGGCCGGCACAACCCCTGGCGCGAGGCCGCCCGTTCCGCCAAAGCGTCTTCGTCGGGGAGGAAGTCCACCGTGCGGTTCAGATGGCCCTGCCGTTCCAGCCTTCGCATCTGCCGGACCGAAGGCTCCAAGCCTGCCAATCCCTCGGACTCCGCGATCGAGATCGCCTGCGTCTGCAGGTAATTGTCGCGCAGTACCAGTTCGGCCACCTCGTCTGTCATCTCGACCAGCAGCCGGTCGCGCTGCTTGTTCGTCAGGTCGCCGCTGGCGACCGAGGCGTCCAGCAGAATCTTGATATTCACCTCATGGTCGGAACAGTCCACTCCGGCGGAGTTATCGATGAAGTCGGTGTTGATCCGTCCTCCCGCGCGGGCATATTCGATCCGTCCGAGCTGCGTGACGCCCAGGTTGGCTCCCTCGCCGATAACTCTGCTGCGCAGCGATCGCGCATCGATGCGGACCGCATCGTTGGCCCGATCGCCGGCGTCGGCGTGCGTCTCATCTTCGGCTTTGATGAAAGTGCCGATTCCACCGAACCAGAGCAGGTCCACCTCGGCGCGCAGCAATGCGGAGATCAGCTCGGCGGGGGAAAGTCTGGTCGCCTGAATGCCGAAGCACGCGCGCATCTCCGGCGTCAGGGTGAGGACTTTCGCGGAGCGCGCGAAGATGCACCCGCCCGGCGAAAGCTTATCCGACCCATAGTCCGCCCACGATGAACGCGGCAGCGCGAACAGCCGCTGGCGCTCCGCAAAGCTCGTGGCAGGATCGGGATTGGGATCGACGAAGATGTGCCGGTGATCGAAAGCGGCGAGGAGCCGGATGTGCGGCGAGAGCAGCATGCCGTTGCCGAAGACGTCGCCGGACATGTCGCCGACGCCCACGACGGTGAACTCCTCCTGCTGGATGTCCCGTCCCAGTTCGCGGAAATGACGTTTGACGCTTTCCCAGGCGCCACGCGCGGTAATTCCCATCACCTTATGGTCGTAACCGCGGCTGCCGCCGGAAGCGAAGGCATCGCCCAGCCAGAAGCCGTAGTCTCCGGCGACCGCGTTGGCGATGTCGGAGAAGGAAGCCGTGCCCTTGTCGGCGGCGACGACGAGATAGGGATCCTCACCGTCGCGGCGGACGACGCGGGGCGGTGGAATGATCTCACCGCCGGCGCGGTTGTCCGTCAGGTCGAGCAGACCGCGCATCAGAGTGCGATAGCAGGCGATGCCTTCCGCCATCCAGGCTTCCCGGTCGGAGGGATTGAGCCGCTGCTTGACGACGAAGCCGCCCTTGGCGCCGACTGGCACGATCACCGCGTTCTTCACCATCTGCGCCTTCATCAGGCCGAGGATCTCGGTGCGGAAGTCCTCCCGGCGGTCGGACCAGCGAATACCGCCGCGCGCGACGCGTCCGCCGCGCAGATGGATGCCTTCGACGCGGGGGCTGTAGACGAAAATTTCCACCATCGGCCGGGGCAGCGGCAGATCATCGATGCTGCGGCTGTCCAGTTTTACCGCCAGATAAGGCTTCGGCTTGCCGTGCTCATCGGTCTGGAACCAGGTGGTTCGCTGCGTCGCTTCCACCAGGCTCAGGATGCGGCGCAGAATCCGGTCATCCTCGGCGCTGGCGACGCCATCGAGTGCCGCTGCGATGTCGGCACGGACCGGCGAAGCCCGGTCCGCCGGATCGCCCTCGGCCTCGGGATCGAAGAGCGACATGA
>DAIQPV010000217.1:0-5810 GCA_036787145.1 Rhodospirillales bacterium | reverse complement strand
AAGAATCCCTTTCAGCGCATCGCGCTACCCAAATCATTCAAATGCGATTCCCCTGTGCCGGCGATTAGATATCGCCGGGAGGATTGTCGAAACGGAGGACGGGAACCCGCTCCCCCGATCGGAGAGGCGGAGCCAGCGGTGGGCGGATGATCAGCCCGTCGGCGGTTGCCAAAGAGCGCACCATCGCACTGTCCTGCCCCGCCAGCGCGCGCGCCATGATTTCGCCGCCATTCTGCCGCTCGAGCCTTGCCCGGAGATGATCGCGGCGGTTGTCGTTTTCCGGCAGGTCATCGCAGCAGATCGCCGTTTCCGGAGTGAGGCCGGCGGGATCCAGCCCGAGCATGGCACCGACCGCCGGACAGGCGAACAGCAGCGCCGTGACCCAGGCGGAGACGGGATTTCCCGGCAGCCCCAGCACCGGGACCGAACCCAGCCGACCGAACAGCAGCGGCTTGCCCGGCCGCATCGCCACCCCGTGGAATTCCGCTTTGAAGCCCGCCGAATCCAGGACGCGCCGGACGAGATCGCGATCCCCCACCGACACGCCCCCGATGGTGATCAGCAGGTCGCACCCGGCCGCAGCCGCCACCATCCCGGCCAGTTCGTCGTCGTCATCCCTGGCAAGCCCCAGCAGGAACGGCTCGGCCCCCCATGCGCGCAGGAGCTGGATGCAGGCGGTGCCGCCCGATTCGACAAGCTGCGAGTCGTTCTGGCGCTCTCCCGGCCGAACGAGTTCGTCGCCTGTCGGAAGCACGGCGACGCGTGGTTTGCGACGGACCCTGAGCCACGGAGCATCCATCGCTGCGGCCAGCGCGATGTGGCGGCTGGTCAATCGCCGCCCTGCCTCCAGCAGGATGTCACCCCGAGAAAAATCCTGGCCCTGTCGCCGGATCCAGCGTCCGGGCGTCGGTGGGCCCTCTATAACGACGGTGCCTTCCCGCTCCTTGGCGCGCTCCTGGACAATCACGCAGTCGGAGCCGGCCGGTAGCGGAGCGCCCGTGAAGACGCGGACGGCCTCGCCTGCTGCAAGCCGGCCGGAAAAGGCGGCGCCGGCAGCCACCCGGCCAACGAGACGCAGCTTTATCCCCGGCGCCCCGACGACGTCAGCGGCGCGAATCGCGTAGCCGTCCATCGCCGAAACATCAGCCGGGGGATGATCGGTCCGCGCCGCCAGGTCCTCCGCCAGCACCCGGCCCAGACCGGCATCAAGGCTGACGACCTCGACGGGCAGCGGCTGAAAGGCAGCCAGAACCACGGCCAGCGCATCATCAAAGGACATCATCGTCGTGGTCCGAGAAAAATATTGGCCACCGGCCTATGCGGCCTCAAAGGGACCTGAGGCGCCTCCTGCCTTGCGCACAAGCCGAACGGCTTCGATGTGCATGCCGCGATCCGCTGCCTTGCACATGTCGTAGATGGTGAGAGCGGCGATGGCCGCAGCAGTCAAAGCCTCCATCTCAACGCCGGTGCGCGCGTTCACCCGACAGGATGCGGTGATTTCGACGGCGCTCCCGTCGGCATCGACCGAAAAATCGATCCCGACAGCCGCCAGCGGAAGCGGATGGCACAGCGGTATCAGGTCCGCGGTGCGTTTCGCCGCCATCACACCCGCCAGGCGCGCGATACCGAGCACATCCCCCTTCCCCGCCGTGCCGGCCTCGATCATCTGCAGCGTCGCCGGTTGCATGACAATCCGGGCCTTGGCGACCGATGTGCGGGTCGTCACCGCCTTCGCGGAGACGTCAACCATTCGCGCGTTGCCCGCGGCATCGAAATGCGAGCTGGCTGCCATCGGCCTCACCCCTTGCGTCGGCTGCTGCCCCTGCCCCAGCGATGGCCCTGCCCAGCAATGGCCCTGCCCCGGCGATGCCGGTGACCGCGCCGCAGGCACGGGCCGTCCGAGGCGGCGCGTGCGAACATCATTACAGACCGGGGTCGATCGCCTGCGGCTGCGGCCGGCTCAGGTTCTCTCTGCGCCGGCGGCGCCACCAGATGAAGCCGACCACCCCGGCCACCATAGCCACCTCAAGTGGGAGCAGGAACAGCGCAGATTGCTCGAGAAACGCGATGAGCGGCACGGCGACCGCCATCAGCACCGCCGCGGCGCAGATGCGCCAGGACAGCGCATGGACGCCGGAGAGGAAGGTGCCGAGCGCCAACAGGGCGAGCAGGGTGAAGCCGGTGGCATCCGTATTCAGCATGCTCTGCACATCGGAGACAAAAAGAAGCTGCATGAACAGCAGCAGCGCGCCCCAGTGCAGCGCTTGCGTCCAGATCAGCCGCCAGCGGCCCCGCTTGCCGTGAGCTCGTTTCCAGCCGGCGGCAATGCTGATGAGGGCGAACGCTGCCACCAGCAGCATCCAGACGAGCGAACTGCCCCGGGCCGCGATGCTGGTATACGCCACCCCGCCCAGTGCCAGCACAAGCATCGCGAGATAGGGCCACTCGTCCCTCCACCAGGCACGCTGCGCTGCGGGCGGGGCGGCGATATTCTCATCGAGGGAGCTTCCGTGGACGGTCATCTTGGTCCCCGCATCCTCTGCTCTGCAACGCATGTCGGTGTTCCGGTCATACTTGAGAGCTGCAAAGGCGGCAAGCCATACGCCCTCGTTCTTCCCTCCGGCGTGCCTGAACCCGGATGCCCGGAGTGATCTTCCGGAAAGCCGGATCAAAATCTTCCGGAAGAAGCGAGCGGCCGGGGGCGTCGCTTGCAGTGGGCGGCCGCGTCCTTCTATCATCCGGCGCGTCGCCGCCGGCCGGAGCGCGCCGGTACACGAGCTGTTTCAGGAAGTGACCTATGCTGGAAGCCATCCGCAAACGTGCCGGATCGCTGGTCGTCAAGATTCTCTTCGTCATGCTCACCCTCAGTTTTGTCATCTGGGGGATCGCGGACGTCTTTCGCCCCGGCCGCGGCGATGACTGGGCGGCCAGAGTCGGTGGCGAAAAGATACCGGCCACCGTGTTCCAGAGCGAGTATCGCAGCACCCTGCAGCGCCTTGGCAGAACTTTGGGTCGCCCGATCGATGCGGATCAGGCACAGGCGCTCGGCCTGCCGCGCTCGGTGCTGGATCGGCTGGTCGACGGTGTTCTCATCGACCGTGCCGCTCGCGAGCTCGGGCTGGTCGTCGGCGACGATGAGGTGCGGGCGGCGATCAAGGCCAATGCGCAGTTCCGCAATGAACTGGGCACGTTTGATCCGCAGATTTTCCGGGCCGCCCTTGCTCAGGCAGGCTTTACCGAGGAGCGATTTGTCGATCTGCTCCGACGCGAGCTGACGCGGGAGCAGATCATCACCAGTATTTCCGAGGGCGTGGCGGCGCCCAAAGCGATGGTCGAGAGCATCGAACGCTGGCAGGGCGAGCGGCGCACCGCCGAGGTGGTGCGGGTCCCCGACGCCGCGTTTGCCGTCGGCGAGCCCGATGACGCCGTACTTCGACAATTTTACCAGGACTACCCTGGCCTCTTCACCGCCCCCGAGTTCCGGACGGTGACCGCCGTCATTCTCTCCGCCGACGACGTTGCCAAGGGGATCGCGGTGGACGACGACGCCCTGCAGGCGGCGTATCAGGAACGGCGGGGGGAATTCACCCAACCGGAGCGGAGAACCTTCCGGCAGATCGTTTATGGCGACGAAGCCCGGGCAACGCAGGGGCGCGAAGCCCTCGCCCGCGGCGAAAGCTTCGCCAAGGTCGCGGCCGGCGCGGGTCAGGCGGACGCAGCAGGGTCGCCGATCGGGCCGGTTGCGCGCGAGCAGCTGCCCGCCGATCTTGCCGCCGCGGTCTTCGATCTGTCGCCCGACGTCGTCAGCCAGCCGGTCAGAAGCGCGCTCGGATGGCACCTCATCGAGGTCACCGGCATCGAGCCGGGCTCGGAGCGAGCTTTCGCGGACGTCAAGGAGCAGCTCGCCGCCGATCTGAAACGCGAAAAGGCAACCGACGCCGTGGTTGATCTGGGCGAGAAGCTGGAAGACACGCTTGGGCGCGGCGCCACGCTCACCGAGGCCGCTCAGGAGCTCAATCTGCCGATCCGCACCTGGGAGGCTCTCGATGCACGCGGCCGCGACGCCAGCGGGACCATCGTCGAGGACCTGCCCGGGCAGCTGATCGAAACCGCCTTCCAGACGGCCGCCCAGGGCGACAGTGCCCTGGTCGAAGCGGGACCGGGAACCTATTTCGTCGTTCACGTGGATGCGGTCACGCCGACGGTCGTGCGGCCGCTCGAAGCCGTGCGGGCGCAGGCGATCGACGCCTGGAAGGCCCGACAGCGCAATGACCAGGCCCGACAGGCGGCGGACGAACTGGCCGAAGGCATCCGCAACGGCGGCGATCCGGGGGCGCTGGCGAAGGCGCGGAGCCTGAAGGCAACGACGACGGCACCATTCACCCGGGCCGGGGTCGGAGCCGGCGACGACGTGCCGCGGGCCCTGATTGCGAGCGTGTTCGAGGCCCGCCCCGGGGAAGTCCTGGTTGTTCCTCTCGACGACGGCTATGCCCTCGCCCGTGTTGGTCCGGTGCTCCCGGCGACGGCGGACGCCGCTGCCGACACGGCGATGCGCAGTGAGCTCGACGAGGCGCTGAAAGGAGACATTCTCACGCAATACGCGCTCGCCCTGCGGCAGCGCTGGCCTGTCGAAATCAATCCGCATGTGTTCGAGCGGGCGCTGTGAACCGGCCGGCTCCGGTGATGGACGTTCGCCCGGACTACGCGTCGTTCGCTTCTGAGTACCGACAGGGCCGGTCGCAGGTGTTATGGACCACGCTCGTCGCCGATCTGGACACGCCGGTCTCCGCGATGTTGAAGCTGGCATGGGATCGCCCCAACAGCTTCCTGCTGGAATCGGTGGAAGGCGGAGCGATCCGGGGGCGCTACTCGTTCATCGGACGCGATCCCGACCTGATCTGGCGGTGTCGCGGCAATGCCGCCGAAATCGCGCGTCCGCGCCGCTCGGGGGACGAGGACGCTTTCTCGCCCTGTCCGATCGCGCGCAGCGACGGCGCACTCGCCTCGCTCCGACGCGTGGTGGAAGAGTCCCGGATCGTGCTGCCGGAGGGTCTGCCACCGATGGCCGCCGGCCTGTTCGGGTACATCGGCTACGACATGGTGCGCCTGATCGAACGTCTGCCGGATGCCAATCCCGACCGGCTGGGCGTGCCCGACGGAATGTTTCTTCGGCCGACGGTGATCTGCGTCTTCGACAACATCGAGGACAAGCTCATCATTGTCAGCCCCGTCCGGCCGGTGCCGGGGATCATCGCGGCGCACGCCTTTGCGGAAGCGCGCGAACGCCTGGCGAGCGTCATCACCGACTTCGCCCGCCATATACCGCGGACCCACGGACCCCAGCCCGTGCCGGCGCAGCCGGCCGCAGAACCGCTTTCCAATCTCACCCGCCCGGAGTACCACGCCATCGTCGAACGGGCGAAGGAGTACATCTTCGCCGGCGACATCTTTCAGGTCGTTCCCTCGCAGCGCTTCCGGGTGCCGTTCGCCCTGCCGCCGTTCGCTCTCTACAGGGCACTGCGCCGGCTCAATCCCTCGCCGTTCCTGTTCTTCCTCGCCTTCGACGGTTTCGCCGTGGTCGGGTCCAGCCCCGAAATCCTGGTGAGGGTGCGCGATGGCGAGGTGACAATCCGGCCGATTGCCGGCACCCGGCGGCGAGGCGTGACCCCCGAGGAAGACCGGACCCTTGCGGCAGAGCTGCTCGCCGACCCCAAGGAGCGGGCCGAGCATCTGATGCTGCTCGATCTGGGCCGCAACGACGTCGGGCGGGTGGCGGAGGTCGGCAGCGTCCGCGTCACCGAGCGCATGGT